>NZ_JANSIV010000073.1:0-34803 GCF_047502705.1 Synechococcus sp. H70.1 | reverse complement strand
GTTGGCCAAAGGACCCGTGGGGCCGGTGTTGCCGCTGGGCATCTGGGCCCTCTACAAGCTCTGGCTGTGGGAACCGCCAAGGCGGTGGGGTGAGATGGTAGCCTTCCTTGGCTTAGCGGGGGCTATTCCTCTGGCCTGGCTGGCGCTGGAAGCAGCGGCGCGGGGGCTGCAGTGGCTGGCGGCGTTTTGGCACTACCAGTGGGGTTTGGTGAGTACCCCCAGCGGCCACCCCGGCCCAGTTTACCTGCATCTCCTGGCCTTTGCTCTAGGGTGTTTTCCCTGGGCGGCTCTGGCCTTGGCCGAGATCTTGGCCAGCCTCCACAGGCACAGTAACTCGGCAGCGGCGGATTTAACTCAGCGGGCAGAACGCCTGCTGTTGGTGGCCTTCGGGGTGGTGCTGGCCCTGTTTTCGCTCTTGGTGCAAACCAAGTTGATCCACTACACCTCGCTGCTTTACCCCATTGGGGCCTACTTTGCTGCCCTGCGCCTGCAACGCCTGGGATCAAGAGAGGCTCGACTCAGCGTTTGGGAAGGCGGCTGGATCCTGCTGAGCGGCTTGTTTTGGCTAGCCCTGTGGCTGCTATTGCCCTGGCTGGGATCCCAGGATCCCGTCCTGCTGCTGCCGAGGGTCGAGAAGGGATTGGCGGCTTTGGGGATCCCGCTTGCCGACCTTTTTGAGAGCCTAGCGGGCAGCTTGGCCCTGGGGTATCTGCAGGCCGAGGTAGAATGGCCTTTCTTCACCTATGGCCCTGCTGGGCTCCTGGCGTTGGGGGGACTGGCCTGGATTAGAGCGCGGCACAGCGTTCGGGGATGGGCCATCTTGCTCTTGGCCACCGGACTAAGCGCTCAGTTGGCCTGGAGCTGGGTTTTCCCGCGGGTGTTGCAGCATACCCAGGGGGGATCCATCTACTTTTTCCGCCAGTTTGCCGGCCCAGAACCGGCTCTTTTGGGAAGGGTTGGCCTCTATGGGCTGCGGTCATTTGTACCCTATTTTTATGGCCCGCTGCGGGTGCCCTATGCCGCCAACCTGGAGGAGCTAGCCGCCTGGCAGGTGCCCGACTATCTGGTGACCTGGGATCCCTTTGTAGCTGAGCTAGCAGCAACTTGGCAGGTCGTAGAGCGCCGCAGCCCCTTTTGGCTGTTGAAAAAAACCTCTTCTCTGCCTTAGCCGCAAGATGAGCCAGTACGTGTTGCGTATCAGCGACCTTCCCCTTCAGGATCGCCCGCGCGAGCGACTGCTCAGCCAGGGGGCCAAAAGCCTCTCCCACGCGGAGCTGCTGGCCATTTTGCTCAATACCGGCCAGGGGCCGGGCAAGCTCTCAGCCGTTGGCCTGGCCCAGTTGCTCTTGAAAAAATTGGAAGCCCAGGGGGATCCCTTAGCCCAACTGCGCCAGCTGGAAGCCGGAGAGCTGCTGCAAATTGAGGGCATTGGCCCAGCCAAAGCAGCAACAGTGTTGGCCGCCATCGAGCTGGGGCGGCGGATCTTTTTGGCCCGACCACCCGAGCGGACGGTGATTGAATCGCCAGAACAGGCGGCCATGGCCCTAAGCGGCGACCTGATGTGGGAGACCCAAGAGCACTTTGCCGTCCTGCACCTGGACATCAAACACCGCCTCATTGGCCAGCAGATTGTAACCCGGGGAACCGCCACGGAAACCCTCACCCACCCGCGGGAAACCTTCCGCAGCGCCATCAAGCAAGGAGCCAGCCGCATCCTGGTGGCCCACAACCATCCCTCCGGCAGTTTGGATCCCAGCCCGGAGGATCTTGCCCTGACGCGGCAACTCTTGCAGGCGGGGCAACTGCTGCAGATCCCGGTTTTGGATCACCTCATTCTCGGCGGCGGCCAGTTCCTTAGCCTGCGCCAGCACACCCGCCTGTGGGAGGAGTTTCCCCAGCCGGAGTAGCACCCCCAGCCCCTCTCCCACGGGAAGAGGGGGGCTAGGGATCCGGCAGCACCTCAAAGCGCATGCCCACCCTGAGTTGGCCGCCGTTGACCAAGTCCCAGGCCGACTGTTCTTTCCTGCCGGGCAGTTGGGCCCGCCGGATGAGAAGGGATCCCTCCCCAGTAGCCACATACACCCCTTCTCCTTTGGCCAACCCCACCACTTCTCCGGGGCTGCCCTGGGGAAGAGGGTCAGGGGGTGGATGCAACTGGGGAGCGGCAGAGCGGACAATCTTAATCCGTTTTCCCTGCAAGCCGGTAAAACAGTCGGGAGAAAAGGCGCGGATTTGGTTATGCAAGGCCTGGGCTGGGCGCCGCCAATCGAGCTGGAAGTCCTGCTTTTTAAGGAGGGGGGCATAGGTGGCCCGCGAGTCATCCTGGGGGATGGGGGTGATCTCTCCTTTTTCTAGTTTCACCAGGGTTTCCACCAGTAGCTCGGCCCCCAGTTGGGCCAGTTGGGAGGCCAGTTCCAGCCCAGTCTGCTCTGGCCCAATGGGCAGCTTGGCCTGCAGCAAGATGGCTCCCGTATCCAGGCCCTCGTCCATGAGCATGGTGGTGACGCCGGTCTCGGTCTCGCCGTTGGCAATGGCCCACTGGATGGGGGCAGCGCCGCGGTAAGCCGGCAGAAGGGAAGCGTGGACATTGACGCAGCCCAACCTGGGCATCTGCAGCACCGCCGGCGGCAGGATTTGGCCATAGGCCACCACCACAAACACATCGGCAGCCAGCGCCTCTAGCGCCGCCAGCACCTCTGGATCCCGCCGCAGCCGGACAGGCTGCCACACCGGGATCCCATGGGCTTGGGCAAGAACCTTAGTGGGCGGCGGGAGTACCTTCTGCCCTCGTCCCTGCGGCCGATCCGGCTGGCAGACCAAGCCCACTACTTCAAAGAGAGACTGCCGCTGCAACAGGAGCTGCAGCGAGGGCAGAGCAAACTCCGGCGTGCCAAAGAAAACAACCCGCATGGCCGACCCCTCTGAGCCCTGCCCTTTAGTCTAGAGGGGTAGGGGAAGGTGGGGAGGGCTCGCCAGTGTCAGGCGCTGGAGAAGGAAAGGGAGAAAGTCTGGCCGGGGGGGCCTGCCAAAAGGCAGGCTGTTTGAGATCGAACTCTTGGCTCCAGGCTGGAAAGAAAGCGCCCAGCTTTTGCCCGGAAAGCCGCAGCCGCTGCACAAAGGCCCATTCCAGGCGGGTCAAGACCCGCCGCACAAAATCCTTGGCCCAAGCCGGATCCGGAACTTCCGCAGCCTGTAAGTTCACCTGTAAGAGGCCCAGCTTAGGATGCAGATGAACACGGGTCTGGATCCCTTCTGGGCGCAGCAGGTAGCTGAGCACGTACTGGATGGCCTCCACATCCCCCTGCTGGGCACGGTACAGAGGGCTATTGGGGTTAGGCGGTGGCTGGTAGCGCCACTCGCGGTGCCACTCCGGGATCCCTTCGTTGGGGGGAAAGCCGAACAGCTCCACCTGGCAGTGCCGGTGGGTCAGCGCCAGTTGCTCCAGGGTTGGCAAGAGGCGCTGCAGCAGCCAATCCGGATTGGGGAGGGGATCCCCCTCTAAACGCAGCAGCAGACGGTGGCCGGAAAGACGCGCCTGGACTTGGAGATAGCCCAGCTCTAGGGAACTCAGGGCTGCCTGTAAGCAAGCCACTATCTCCAGGAGAGCAGGCTGGGAAGAAGCCGCGGAAGCAGTGGCCACTGGTGAGATCCCTGAGTAGCTTTGGATCCAACTTAGCTCAACTCCCAGAGTCGCTGAAAACCGCGAGATTTGAGCTAGAGGGTCTCGGCAAACTGAGGCCCAAATCCCTGCCCTACCTGGGCGCAAACTTGCCCCTGCCGATCAAACAACGTTACCGCCAGCTCTAGGGAGCGGCCAGCATACTTTTGCACATAGGCTGTCGCCCGCTCGCGGATCTGGCGGGCCAGCTCCTGCAGCACCGGCTTTGCCCAGCCCAGCTCCTTGAGATACTGCACCGCCGCCTCCACCGTCCTTAGCTCTAGCACCTGCCGCGCCTGTTCAGCTGCTCCCCCGCTGCGGATTAGAGCTGCCGCCAGAATCTCTAGACGAGCATCAGCCACATGGCTGGAGGTGGTGAAGATGCCCCCCGCCAGCTTGATTAGCTTGCCGTGGTAGCCGATTAGATGAACCAACTCCGCCCCCCGCAACCCTGCTTCCACCAGCAGCGGCCCAATCCAGTTGGCCACCAGTAGGATCTGCTCTGCCGGGATCCCTTGTTGCAGCGCCACCTGCTGCCCGTGGCTGCCGACACAAAAGGCCAGATGCCTGTGCTTTTCCAACTTCTGCTGCAATTCGCAGCGGGCCCGCTCCAGGCTCTCGGCAGTGGCAGAAGGCTCCACCTCTGCTCGCGTCCCCAAGAGAGCCAGCCCCTCCAGCACCCCAAAAGCGGCATTCGAGGTGCGTTCTGCCAGCAGCTTGCCTTCCGGCAAGATGATGCGCACCCGTAGGCGATACCCATCCGGGATCCCGGGCAAAAGATTGATCTCAAACAGGCGCCGGGCGTAGGCAGAGATGGCCGGGCTGCCGTCGGCGCGTCGTCCCAGCCCCTCTCCAGCTTCTAGGAGCAAAGGGGAAGCAGTGGGATCTTTTTCCTCCAGAGCCACCCACCCCCAGACCGGTGTATTGCGGGTGAGATCCAGGTGGGGGCCAGGATCCGAGCGGGTGATGGCCAACGCCGTGTCCTCCGACAAAGCCGCCACTTGCTCCACCGGGATCCTGATCCCGGCCGTAGGGGATCCCCCCTCCGGCTCCACCTGCACTGCCACGGCCGGGCAACCGCCCTCCTGCGGCAAGGGAATCTTGAGCAGGTGGTGAAGGGCAGCCTTAGCGGCAGCCACTGCGAACACTGGCAAAGTGTAACCCCCTTGTAGGGAGGGGGGAGGAGGGGAATTCTGCATTTTTGTTCAATCGTTAAATGATCTGGGGAAAGAGAGGGAGGAGCGGACCTTGTCTCTTTCAATGAAAGTAAAGAGTTGAAAGCAGGGTGGCTATGAGCGAAACCTTGCAGCACTATTTTGAGCGTCTGGAGTTGCAAATTCAGGAGCTGAAAGCTGCAATTGAGCGGATGCCAGAGCAGGTGGTTGCTGCCCTCCTGGCGCGGCAGGAGGCCAAAAAAGCTGTACCCGCCTCCTCCTACTACAGCGCTCTCAACTCCGACTTAGTTGGAGATGGAAGCCGTAACCTTTTGCTGGAGGAGGACCCGCCTGTAAGCAACTGCAAGCCAACCTATGATCTTGCCCCTGAGGCCCAGATTCAGCGCTTGAGTGCGCAGCTAACTGCTGCCTATAGCCGCATTGCCGCTCTGGAGGAACAGCTCTTAGCGCAGCGCCTGCGGAAATCCTAGCAAGGGTTCAGGGAGGGAGTAACAGCTGGGCTAGCTCTGCGTTGCACATCCTGCATCTGGAAGCCGTGCTTGCGCAGCTCCTGATCCAGCAGCAGTTCGTTTTCCACGTAATCTACGAACAGCACGCCGTTGAGATGATCAATTTCGTGTTGGATGACCCGCGCTAGCAGGTCATCGGCTTGGATTGTGCGGGGCCGCCCGGTTTCATCTTTAAACGACACCACCACTCCCTGCGGCCGCAGAACCTCCCAGAAGACACCTGGAATGCTTAGGCACCCCTCCTGAGCGGCCACCATCCCGCCAAAGTACTCCCGAATCTCTGGATTAATCAGTACCAGCGGCGGCACCTCTGGCTTATCGGGATAGATGTCCACCACAATCAAGCGCTTGTGAATACCCACCTGCGGCGCCGCTAGACCAATGCCATCAGAACTGTACATGGTCTGCAGCATGTCTCGCGCCAGCTGGCGGATCTCGTCGTTGACTTGACTAATACGCTTGGCTGGTTGCCGCAGCACCTTGTCCCCCATGCGGTAGATGCGCAGCGGTGGGTTTTTGAGTTTAACTTTGGGGACAGAAAGTGTGGCCACCATCAGGCAGGTCTCTTCCAGGGAACTAGGCTAGCTGGTAGCTTCATTCTACACCTGCTTGCAATTGCCCTCCAACTCCAAGGGAGGCCTGGCGGAGGCCTGAGGGATCACGACTACTCTGGGCTCTTCGGGGATCCCTGAGCGTGCTGGTCAAGGGCTTGCTTGAAGCCCAGAGCCACCAAAATGTTGGAGAGGGTGAGGAAAGCCTCTGCCCCTCCATGGAGGAGATCCACATTGGCTAAAGAAGTACCGTAATGCCTCTGGGCGTACAACCCTGCCGGGATGCTGACAGCCACAAAAAGCAGCAGCAGCCAAAAGCCAACCAACGCCAGGCGCGGGATCCGACGCAGCCGCGACAGGAAAAACAAAAAGAGCAAGTAGGGGAACAAAGAGAGGGCAAACAAGCTGTTCATCACTTATCTGCTTGCTCAGCCCGCCAAATGTGGTAGGCTGCCCCTGCCAGCGTACAGTTGCCCAGCAGGGTAAACCCCGCCTGGGCAGTTACTACCCACTCTAACGTGGGGTCATTGTCAAACCAATGCCAGGTAATGGCACACATGGCCCCCACCAGCGCCGGCAGCATCGCCCAGCTTAAACTTCGCCATTCTGGCCGCCCCATTCGCTCCCCAAACTGCCAAACCAAAACAATGGCCGCTAGCCACTCCAAGACGCTGGCCACGTGAATCCACCAGGTAGGCAGCGAAAGGGCATTCATATACCCCTAGGCGTTGAGGAAGTGGCGCAGCAACTGGCGATAGGTAACCTCCTGCAGTAGCATCTGCTTGTGCAGCTTGACCAGGATGTCCTTAGCTTGCTCGGGGCTCATGCGAGCCACCAACATCTCAAAAGCCCGCTGGCGAAATTCTTGCTCCAAGGGAAGACCTGGCGTTTCTTCCATTATCGTCACCTCAAGAGGCTTCGGGGTAGGTGATGTTCCCGCCTTGATCCTGACGGGTAAGGCAGGACAACACATATTTTAACAATCCTCCTTAACAAGCTGCAACAAGATGTCAAGCCCCGGTAGCTAGGCGGGGGAGGAAACTCTTGGAGATCCCAACAACGCTGCAGAAAAAGTCCGGTCCCCCAGAGTTTGACAAGGGTGTATTTTGGATAGGGAAATGCGAAGATTTTTAAGCAAGGATTCCTTTACGTCTTGTTATTTTGGGCAAGCGGGCAAGGCGCCGTGGTAGAAGTGAAGTACCTTGAGCTGGGGCTGCTGCTCTTGCTGACCTGGGCCTTGCTTTGCTTCCATTGCTATGACCATTTTTGTGGGAAACCTAAACTATAAAGCCTCACCTGAAGATCTCAAAGCCTTCTTCCAACAGCGGTGGAACGTTAAGTCGGTTACCATCCCAGTAGACCGAGAAACGGGCCAGACACGTGGCTTTGCATTTGTGGAGTTGGCCACCAAGGCAGAGGAAGAAGAAGCCATTGACGTTGCCAACGGTCAGGAGTTTATGGGTCGGCCCTTACGGCTGGAGTGGGCCCGACCGCGCCGAGAAGCTTAGCTTAGGCAGGGATCGCGGCTTGGGCGTGGAACCTGGCAGCCAGGAGTCGAGGTGAGAGAGGGGCTGCTGAGATGGTGAAGCTGCTGCATCTTTCTGATATCCATTTGGGCGGTGGTTTAGCCCATGGCTCCATCAACCCGGCCACAGGATTGAACACCCGCTTGGAGGATTTTGTGGCTTCCTTACAGCGGTGCATTGACCTTGCCCTCGATCAAGCTGTGGATTTAGTGCTGTTTGGGGGAGATGCCTTTCCTGATGCGACGCCGCCCCCTCGGCACCAAGAACTCTTTGCCCAACAGTTTCGTCGCTTGGCCGATGCCGGCATCCCGACCGTTCTCCTGGTAGGCAACCACGACCAATACGGGCAGGGCCAGGAGGGCAACAGCCTAGCCATCTACCGAGCCCTGGGGGTGGCAGGGTTCGTTGTGGGGGATCGGCTGCAGACCCATTGGATTGAAACTCGCAGCGGCCCGGTTCAGGTAACCACCCTGCCTTGGCTAAACCGCTCCACCCTGCTGGCCCACCAGGAGGCCTGGGGCCTTGACCCTGAAGTGTTGGTCCAGGAGCTTCTGCGGCGCCTGGATTTGGCTCTGGAAGGCGAGACCCGCAGGTTGCAGCCAGGGATCCCGGCGATTTTGCTGGCTCATGTAATGGTGGATACAGCCCGCCACGGGGCCGAGCGGCATCTTTCGCTGGGTAAAGGACTGACGGTGCCCCTGTCGCTGCTGGCGCGGCCGGCCTACCAGTACGTAGCTTTGGGGCATGTCCACTGCCACCAGGTGCTCTGTCGGGAGCCGTTAGTGATCTATCCCGGCAGCATCGAGCGGTTGGACTTCGGCGAGGAAAAGGAGGAAAAAGGCTGTGTATTGGCAGAGGTTACGCCCACGGGGGCCAGCTACGAGTTTTGGCCCTTGCCTACCCGTACCTTTCACACCATTCGCCTTGATCTCACCCCCTATCCCCCCCAGCAGGTGCAGGCCAAGCTGCTGGAGGCTATCGCCAAAGCCCCTGTAGCCGGCTCCATCCTGCGCCTCATCTACCGCCTCCGCCCCGACCAACTGGATTGCCTCGACGAGCGGGCCCTCCACCAGGCTCTTGCCTCTGCCTTTAGCTATACCATTGCCCCGGAGGTGGTCAGCCCTGAGCGCATCCGCTTGCCCGGCTTGGATCCCAACCGACTTGAGCCTCTGACGGCTCTAGAGCAGTATCTGGCTGACCGCAGCGATCTGGCCCCCTTGCGCAACGAGTTGCTAGCGGCCGCTCGTCAGTTGCTATCGGAAGCCTCAGATCCCTTGCTGGAGGGAAATGCCAACGGGGAGGAGCCGGAGCCTGCAAGCCTTGCTGAGGGGGAAGAGCAGCAATTGCCCTTGTTTTAACCTTTGCCGCTAGCTGAGGGGTTCTTGCCCAGTGATCCGGATCACTTCGAGAGGAGGGAAAAGGGCAGAGACTGGAACTGGGTTGAAGACGTTGGCAACGACGGCATCAGCTCACTCCCAGGGAACCAAGTAAGACTGGTGGATTGAATGCCGCCAGTCTTTTTTGTCCCTATCATCATCGCTAAAAAAAGGATCCCGGTCCAGAACCGGGATCCCCTGGTCTAACCTAGCGGTGCAAGTAGGTGTAGGCCCGCAGGTTGTCCTCAAAGTGTTGCTGCAGGGCGCGGGCCTGGTCCAGGCTGATCTGCCCCCGCTGCAGGGCGGCTTCGGTGGCGTGGTGCAGGGTTTCCACCAGGTCTTCGCTGTTGTACTGCACCCAGCTCAGCACCTCGGCAATTGTGTCCCCCTTGATGACTTGGGTAACCTGGTAACCGCCGGGACGGGTGCGGACGTGCACGGCGTTGGTGTCCCCAAACAGGTTGTGCAGGTCTCCCAGGATCTCCTGGTAGGCGCCCCCCAGAAACACCCCTAGCAGGTAGGGCTGCCCGTCGGGATCGTGGAGCGGCAAGACCGAGGTGATCTGCCCGTCCTCGCCAAAAAAGCGGTTGATCTTGCCGTCGCTGTCGCAGGTCAAGTCTGCCAAGGTAGCCCATTGGCGCGGCTCCTCGTCCAGACGGTGGATGGGCATGATGGGGAAAACCTGGCCGATGGCCCAGCTATCCGGCAGGGACTGGAAGAGGGAGAAATTGCCGTAGTAGATGCTGGCTAGCATCTCGTCCAGATCCAGGAGATCTACAGCCACCGGCTGGCCTGCCTGGTACTGCTCGTAGGCCAAAGTACAGATCTTGTCGGAACAGTTCCAAAACAGCCGCTCCACCTCAGCCCGCTCCTGCAAGCTGAGGGATCCCTCGATGAACTGGCGCAGGGCGGCCTCTTTGAGCTCCTGGCAGCGACGGTAATCGGCCACTAGGGTCTCGGGCCGAATCTCGTAGTAAAGCTGGTTTAGCTTCCGGATCACCTCTGCATCGGAGGTGAGCTGGGTGGGCATGGGGTAAGGGCTAGCAGCGTTGACATCCTGCACGTCAAAGACCAACACCGACTGGTGGGACATCAGGGCCCGCCCACTTTCAGTAACCAGCACCGGCGGCTGGATCCCGTGTGGCTGCAGGGCACTCAGCACCGTCTGCACCACAGTGGCGGCGTAGTCCTCGATGCTATAGTTCTGGGAAAAATGGCTGGGGGACTGGGAGCCGTCGTAGTCAACCCCTAAGCCACCGCCGATGTCCAGGTAGCCCATTGGTGCCCCTAGCTTGGCCAGTTCGATGTAGATCTGGCTGGCCTCTCGCACGGCCCGCCCATGGACACTGGCCATTGAGATCTGCGAGCCGATGTGGTAGTGCAGCAGGCGCAGACAGTGCAGCTTGCCAACCTCCCGCAGCCGTTCCACCACCTGCAACATCTCCGTGGCTGTAAGACCAAACTTGGCCCGATCCCCGGCAGAGGTGCCCCAGCGCCCGCTGCCTTGGGTAGAAAGCTTGGCCCGCACCCCCAGCATGGGATCAATGCCTAGGTGATGAGCAGCCTGCAGCACTAGCTCCAGCTCCTGCAGCCGCTCCAGAACGATAATGGGGGTACGCCCTAGCCGCTGAGCCAAGAGGGCCGTTTCCATAAAATCGCGGTCTTTGTAGCCGTTGCAGATTAACAAAGCCCCAGGCGTATCCAGCAAAGCCAGGGCAATCAACAGCTCCGGCTTGGAGCCCGCCTCCAGGCCAAAGTGGTAGGCGCGACCGTGCTTGACCACCTCTTCCACCAGGTGGCGCTGCTGGTTTACCTTGACCGGGTAGACCCCCCGGTAGACGTTGGGGTAGCCAAAGCGCTCGATGGCCTGCTGAAAGCTCTGGCAAAGCTGCCGCATGCGGTCGGCCACAATCTCGGGAAAGCGAATCAACAGGGGCAACTGCAAACCCCGCGCCACCAGATCCCTCACCAGGTGGTACAGGTCAATGCCCGGTTCCTGCTGCTGTAGGCCCTGTGGGGTCACCTCCACATGACCAGCGGCGTTGATACGGAAGTAGGGCTCCCCCCAGTAGGAGATGCGATAGAGCTTTTCGCTGTCTCGCAGTGTCCAGGGAGAACGAGTCAAAGTTGGCATAGTAGTCCCCCAGATACCGAGATGTGAACAGCGCAGGATTTCTGCACAGAACCCACAATACTATTTCCCTATTTCAGAAGGCGTCAAGATTTTTCCCAAGCAGGGACACCGGATAAGCCTTGAAAATTGCCGCTTCTTGCTTGGGCTCTGTCTTCTGTGGTCTGGGGCTAGAGGCGACCGCCTGGATCCCAGCCAACCCTGCGGCAACTTGCCCCCGCCGGTGCTTCCCAGAACTCCAGAGGACAACCCTTGACAGGACCCTGTGGGCAAGACGGAGGATCGGGGCGGTGAGCTTAGAGTGCCCCAGCCATGGTTCAACCGCCTCGCTGCCGCCGTCGGGAAATGCTGCTGTCGTTGCTGGCCACGGCTGCCGGCCTGAGTGCCTGCCAGCAGGGATCCCGCTCCAGCCAACCCAGCGAGGCTGTCCCTGGTGCTGACAGCCAGTTTGCCGGCAAGACCTCGTTGATCAACGGGGCCGGCGCCACCTTTCCAGGGCCTCTGTATCTGCGCTGGTTTTCCGACTACCGCCAGGTGGATCCCAGAGTCGAAATCAACTTCCAGCCGGTGGGCAGCGCCACCGGCATCCCCCAATTTATCGACCAAACGGTGGACTTTGCCGCCAGCGACGTGGCCATGAGCGATGCCGAAATTGCCGAGGTGAAGTGGGGTGTAGTCATGATTCCAATGACGGCAGGCAGCATTGCCGTGGGCTACAACCTGCCCGGGATCCGCTCCGGCCTCAAGCTGTCCCGCTCGGTGTTGGTGCAGATCTTCCGCGGCCAAATCACCCAGTGGCGGGATCCGCAGATTTTGGCTCTCAACCCTGATTTGGAGATCCCTGACCTGCCCATCACCGTCTGCTTTGACGGCAGCGGCACCACCGACACCTTTACCCGCCACCTAGCTGCCATCGACCCCGCTTGGGCTGCTGAGATCGGTGTCAGCATGTCCCTGGAGTGGCCGGTGGGGATTGGGGTACATGAGCGCCCAGATGCTCTATAGCGAAGGGGTGATTGGCTATGGGGAGTCAGTCTATGCCCGCAACCTGAATCTGTCGGTGGCGGCCCTGGAAAACCGCCGCGGCGAGTTTGTGCTCCCCACCCCCCAAGCCTCGGCCTTGGCCCTAAGCGAAATCAAGCTGCCTGAGAACCTGCGGGCCTTTGAGCCGGATCCTGCTGGCGTGGGGGCCTATCCCATCGTCACCTACAGCTGGATCCTGACCTACCGCCAGTACCCGAAAGCTGCTGCGGCAGAAGCCCTGCGGGCGGTGCTGCGCTGGGCTCTCACCAAGGGACAAGCGCTGGCTAAAGAGATGGGCTACTTGCCCCTAGCTGAAACCGTTGTAGCCCGCAGCCTAGAGGCGCTGCAGCTCATCCAAAGCTAACTGCCAAAGCTGCAGCCATCTGGCTTTTTGACCCCGCAGGTACGGAGATCCGTAATAGGTCGGCTTTTCAACCCCAAGAAATGGGCGGCATTCTCGCCCTGGCGCCGGCAGACAACTCGCTAAGATCAACCCAGGAAATGGCTAAACATTTGCCAGATTTTCGCAAGTTGGCTGGCCAAGCTACCCCAAAAGCGGATGGGCTGGCGGCGGTAACCGAAGTAGTGTACACACAAAGAGGAGAAGAAGGAGCCGATGGGAAAAGTTGTAGGAATTGACTTGGGCACAACCAACTCGGTTGTCGCCGTAATGGAAGGGGGTGTCCCCACGGTTATTCCCAATGCCGAGGGGAGCCGCACCACACCCTCGGTAGTCGCCTTTACCAAAGACGGGGAGCGCCTGGTGGGTCAGATGGCCCGTCGCCAGGCGGTGCTTAACCCCGAAAACACCTTTTACTCCGTCAAGCGGTTCATTGGGCGCAAGTACGATGAGGTGGGCGCCGAGGCCAAGAGAGTTCCCTACCAGGTGCGGCGGGATGAGCGGGGCAATGTCAAGTTGTACTCACCCCGCATGAACAAAGAATTTGCCCCCGAGGAAATCTCGGCCATGGTGCTGCGCAAGCTGGTGGAAGATGCCAGCCGCTACCTAGGACAACCGGTCACCCAAGCCGTCATTACTGTCCCTGCCTACTTTAACGACTCGCAGCGGCAGGCCACCAAAGATGCAGGCCGCATTGCCGGCTTGGAGGTGCTGCGCATCATCAACGAGCCGACGGCGGCTTCCTTGGCCTACGGCTTGGATAAGCGCACCAACGAGACCATTCTTGTCTTTGACCTGGGCGGTGGTACCTTCGATGTCTCCATTCTCGAGGTGGGAGATGGGGTCTTTGAAGTGAAGGCCACCAGCGGCGACACGCAGTTGGGCGGCGACGACTTCGACAAGAAGATTGTCGACTGGATGGCTGAAGAGTTCAAGCGCATGGAAGGGATCGACCTGCGGCAAGACCGGCAGGCCCTCCAGCGCTTAACAGAAGCGGCTGAGAAAGCCAAGATTGAGCTGTCCAGTGTTTCAGAGACCACCATCAACCTGCCCTTCATCACTGCCACTGCCGATGGCCCGAAGCACCTGGAGCTGAAGCTCTCCCGCGCCCACTTTGAGCACCTCTGCGCCGACCTGCTGGAGCGCTGCAAAGGACCAGTAGAGCAAGCTCTGCGGGATGCTAAGCTCACCAAGGCCGACATCAACGAAGTGGTGCTGGTGGGAGGATCCACCCGCATTCCGGCAGTGCAGCGCCTAGTGAGGGAACTGCTGGGCAAAGAGCCCAACCAAACTGTCAACCCCGACGAGGTGGTGGCGGTTGGCGCTGCCATTCAAGCCGCCGTGCTAGCAGGCGAGGTCAAAGACGTGCTGCTCCTGGATGTCACTCCCTTGTCGCTGGGGGTGGAAACCCTGGGCGGTATCGCCACCAAGATCATCCCGCGCAACACCACCATTCCCACCCGCAAGTCGGAGATCTTCTCCACAGCGGAAGACGGGCAGACCTCGGTGGAAATCCACGTGGTCCAAGGGGAGCGGGAGTTGGCCCGTGACAACAAATCTCTGGGCCGCTTTAGGCTGGAAGGGATCCCGCCGGCTCCTCGCGGTGTGCCGCAAATCGAGGTAACCTTTGATATCGACGCCAATGGCATCCTTAAGGTAACGGCCAAAGACAAGGGGAGCGGCAAGGAGCAGAGCATCTCCATTACCGGCGCCTCCACGCTCGATAGACAAGAGGTGGAGCGGATGATTGCCGAGGCGGAAAAATACGCCGCCGAAGACCGTGCCCGCCGCGAGAGAATCGAGCGTCGCAACAAGGCCGACTCACTGGCCTACCAGGCCGAGCGGCAGTTGAAGGAGCTGGGAGATAAGATCTCCTCTAGCAAGCGCAGCCAAATCGAGACCCTGGTGCGCGAGCTACGGGAGGCCATCCAGCGCGACGACGACAGTGCCATCCAGAGCAAGGAGCGGGAGCTGCAGGAGGCTCTCTACGCTATGAGCAGCGAGCTCTATCAGCAAGCTGGCGCTTCCGCTAGCTCCACTTCCAGCGCAGGGAAGGCCACTGGCGGCAGCGATGACGTCATTGACGCCGACTTCACGGAGGCCAAGTAACCGCTGGGGGATCCCTCCCGCCCGGAGGGATCCTGTTTCTATTGCCAACACGGAGGAGGGAGGGGATGGGCGATGGTCTCTAGCCCGCCTCCTTTCTTCTTCGTGATGGGAAAAACCCCTTAGCCCTCTGCCTGCGGACGCCTCCATGCAAAACTTCAAGGACTACTACAAGATTTTGGGGGTCAGCAAGACGGCCACTGCTGAAGAGATCAAGCAGGCCTATCGTCGCTTGGCGCGGAAATACCACCCCGACGTCAACCCAAACGACAAAACTGCTGAGGAAAAGTTCAAAGACATCAACGAAGCCTACGAGGTTCTCTCGGATCCCAGCAAACGCAGGCAGTACGACCAATTCAGCCAGTACCACCAGCAGGGCGGCTTTCGCTACCGGCGAGAGACCTACAGCAGCCCCTTTGGCGAAAGTTCCTTCGGCAATGACTTTGGAGGGGCGGGAGGAGGCGTCGATTTCGACCAATTTGAAGACTTTCAAGATTTTATCGATCAACTGCTGGGGCGAGTGCGCAGCTCCGGCAAAGACCGCAGCAGTGCTTCTGCCAATGCCAACTACGATGCAGAGGCCACCCTCCAGCTCACCATTGCTGAAGCGTTTGAGGGGGGGAAGCGCCGCCTACGGGTGGGCGGGGATCGCGTGCTTGAGGTGAACATCCCACCAGGGATTACACCGGGGAAGCGGATTCGCCTGCGCGGCCAGGGCCACCCCAAACCCAACGGGGGTGCTGGCGATCTTTACCTCAAGATTGAGTTGAAGGAGCATCCCTTTTACCGCCTAGAGGGGTTCGACGTCTACTGCAACCTGCCGCTTAGTCCCAGCGAGGCGGTTTTAGGTGCCCAGGTGGAGGTGCCCACGCTGGATGGAGTGGTGAAGCTGCGCATTCCACCGGGAATGCAGCCAGGGCGGAAGTTGCGCCTGGCAGAGCGGGGCTTTCCCAAGGGCAATGGGGAGCGGGGCGACTTCTACGCGGTAGTGCAGATCTATTTGCCCACCCGTGTTTCGGAGGAGGAGCGGGAGCTCTACGAAAAGCTGCAGCGAATCCAGTCCTACGATCCCCGCGCCGCCCTCAAGCTCTAGCCAGACAATTGGAGAGCACGATCCAAAAGCTCCATCGGGTGATAAATGGGGATCCCAGCCTTGCCTTGCAGGCGCAGGTGCTTCTGAATTTGCAGGCGGCAGCCGATATTGGCAGAGACGATCCCCTGGGCGCCGGTGTTGAGCAGGTTGACCACCTTCTGGGATCCCAGTTCGTCTGCTATCTGGGGCTGCAGCAGGTTGTAGACACCGGAGCTGCCACAGCAGAGGGCGGCATCGACAGGATCCCGCAGTTCCAGCCCCGGAATTTGCCGCAGCAGTTGCCGCGGCTCCTGGCTGAGCCGTTGCCCGTGCAGCATGTGGCAGGCATCCTGATAGACCAGCACCAAGGGATGCGGCTGCAGCGGCTGCAGCGGGGCGGTTAGCCCCACCTGCGCCAGAAACTCCTGGATATCCTTGACTTTAGCCGCAAACTGGGCCGCTTTCTCTTGGTAGTCGGGATCCCTGGCCAAAAGGTGGCCGTACTCCTTGAGGGTGTGGCCGCAGCCGGAGGCGGTCACCAAGATGGCATCCAGTTCGTAGCCGGCAAAAGCATCCACCATCCGGCGGGCCAGGGCTTCTGCCTGCTGCAGTTGCCCTTGGTGGTGGGGCAAGGCCGCACAACAGCCCTGGGCCGGCGGGATCACCACCTCACAGCCGTTGTGGGTCAACACGCGAATGCTGGCCTCGTTCACTTGGGGGGTAAACAGGCGCTGCACGCAGCCGAGGATCAGCCCCACGCGAAAGCGGCGCTTGCCCACCGCCGGGATCCGCTCCGGGTAGCGCTTGGGCAGCAGTTGCTCCACCTCCAGAGGGGGCAAGAGGGCTTCCATAGCCGCCAGGCGCGGGGAGACTTTTTCCAACCCTTTCCGGATCCAGGCGCCGATCCCCATTTTTTGGTAGAGCCAAAGGGGCCAGAGCAGAGGCCGCAGCCGCTCTGGGTATGGGAAGAGAAAGAAGATGAACTGGCGGTACAGGCGATCCCACAGGTTGCGGCGGTAGTTGCGCTCGATCTGGGGGCGAGTGGCGGCAATCAGCCGGTCGTAGCGCACCCCCGAGGGGCAGGCGGTAACACAGGCCAAGCAGCCCAAGCAGGTATCGAAATGGGAAACCACTGCTGCCGAGAGAGAGATTTGGCCCTGATTGAGGGCGTCCATCTGGTAGATGCGCCCTCGCGGCGAGTCCGTCTCCTTGCCAAGGACCCGGTAGCTGGGGCAGGTGGTCAGGCAAAAGCCGCAGTGCACACAGGCATCAATTAGCTTGGGATCCGGCGGATCCAGGCTGTCAAAACTTGGCCCTTTGGATAAGCTCATTGGCCTTGATCTATCGCGCTCTCACATCCACCCCCCAGGAAGGGGAGGGGCACCTCAGGAATCCCTTCTCCTGCTGCACCCAGCCAGTTTTTGAGACCAGCGGCCCCCAGCAGGGATCGGGTTGTCGCCTTCTTGGAGAAAGGCCAGCACTGGCCGCAAAGACTCGACCGGATCTTCGCTAGTGCCGCTCCCCGGTTCTTTGCATCTTAACCTCAGAACAGCCTCCAAGCGCCCTGTTGGCCCGTATTACCCTGGAAAAGAGACACTTGCCGACCCATCCAAAACCATGAACTGGCGATCCCTCCTCACTCCTAGTTTTTGGGCAACGGCTCTTTCTGCTCTCTGCCTGCCCAGTGCTGCTTTTGCCCAGGCCAACCTGCGGGAGCTGCCCCCCGATCTGGCCGAACAGCTCACCACGGAGCAGATCTTGCAGGCCTGCGCCGCCAACCAAGCAGACACCCTGCCCAGTCCCTTCCCGGACGTGGCGCCGACCGACTGGGCCTACAAGGCAGTGCTTACCCTCTACTACTGCGGTGCCTACCGGGGGGCCATTCCTCCCGAGAGCTTCCGGCGCTACCTGGAGCAACAACGGGGATCCCAAACTTAGCTCCCCGTCGGATACATCTCCTGGATGAGGTGAGCATAGCGCTCGGCTACTGGGTTGCGCTTAATTTTCAGCGTCTGGGTCAGGAGGCCATTTTCCACGCTCAGGGGCTCTGGCAAAAAGCGGAAGTCAGCAATTTGCTCGTGCGCTTGGTAGCCGGGACGCTCCTGGATGCGGGTTCGCACCTCCCGCAAAATCAACGCCCGCACCTGCGGATGGGCCAGCAGCTCGGCCTCAGCAGTTGGGATCCCTTGCTCGGCGGCCCAAGCCTTGAGGGCGTCCAGGTTGGGATAGATGAGGGCGGCCAGTTTCTTTTGGTCTTGGCCGACAACTACAATCTGACTGATGTAAGAGGATTGCAGGCAGGCATCCTCTAAGGGCTGCGGCTCGACGTTCTCTCCGTTAAGCAGCACAATCACGTCCTTGGCCCTGCCGGTGATTACCAGTTGCCCGTCGGGGGTAAGCCAGCCCAGATCCCCTGTTTCAAACCAGCCGTCGGGGCTGAGCACCTGGGCGGTGGCTTCTGGATTGTTGTAGTAGCCCATCATCACCTGTGGCCCCCGCGCCAGGATCAACCCTTTTTCTCCTGGCGGCAGCGGCTGCCGGGTTTCCGGATCCACAATGCGAAACTCCGTGCCTGGCAAGGGGGGCCCAGCCGTGCCGCGCACATTGTTGTCGGGACGGCGCGCGCACAGCACTGGCGAGGTTTCGGTAAGGCCGTAGCCGTTGAGGATGGAAATGCCCACCACCTCGTAAAACAGATCCAGATAGGCGGGCAGGGATCCGCCGCCACTGATGGCCTGTTGAAAATTGGGGCCCAAAGCCTGCCGCACCTTGCGGTAGATGAGCGCATCGGCCAAGCGGTGGACTGGCCAGAGCAGCCCCTGTTGTAGGCGGGCCCGCAGGCGCACCCAAGGGCTGACATCGTAATGCAAAATTGACTGGTTGCGGGCTATCCGCCCGGCAAGCACGTAGCTTTCGCTGGCTGCCATCAAGGTGCGGATCAGCCGCTGCATCAAAGGGCTTTTTTCCCTCAATTGCCGCTGGATCCCTTCGTAAATGGTCTCCCAGATGCGGGGCACCGCCACCAGATAGTGGGGCTGCTCCTGTTGCAAATCCTGCTTGATAGAGCGAGGGTTGGTATAGATCAGCGTACAGGCCTGGCTGAGGAGAAAATACTCGCAGGTCCGCTCGTAGGAGTGCCAGGTGGGCAGAATGGTCAGCACCTTCTCCCCCGGGCGGGGCTGCACCACCACATGCAGATTTTCCACCTGGTGCATGAGGTTGCCGTGGCTGAGCATTACCCCCTTGGGGCGACCAGAGGTGCCAGAGGTGTAGATGATGGTGGCCAACTGGGAGCGCTCCAACTGCGGCCGCTCGTAGCGGTGTTCTTGCCCTTTTTGCAGCCACTGAGAGAAGTTCAATACTCCTGCCTCTTCTTCATCAGAAAGCAGCAGCAGCCGCTCCAGGCCCAGCTCCTGCACAACCGGCTGCACCCGCCTTAGGGTCTTCACATCCTGAGCAATCAAAGCCGTGCTGCCGGAGTGGCGCAAGATGTAACCCAGCTCAGCTGGATCCGCCACGGCGCTGCGGGGCACATTGACCGCTCCCGTAAACAGCGTGGCCAGATCCGCCATTAGCCAGCGGGGGGAATTCTCAGCAAAAATGGCCACCCGATCCCCGGAGCGAATGCCCAAAGCCTGCAAACCGGCAGCCAAGGTCTGAATGCGACGAAACAGCTGCCCGTAAGAAATCTCAAAGACTGGCTGGGCATGGGGATCCCTGAGGGCAATCTGGTCAGCAAACTTTTCAGCCAGAACCTGCCAGACGTCGAGTAGGGTTGTCCTTGGAACAGTAGGCGTAGCAGCAGCGGAGACAGGGGTCATAGATTCTGTGCCATAAACCACGCTTACACTCTAGTAGCTTCCTCCCTACGCTGAAAGCGCAGGCTTTTTCTCTGAGTTGCCCTAGATTGGGGCTTGAGAGAGACCCCCCTGCGCGTAGAGGGATTTTCAAGGGGCACTGGCGAGGGAGTATGGCTGACCCCGCTAGTTACAATTCTTGCTTTCCTAGCCAGAGCGGGGATCCCTTTGCAGGGAGAGTCTGTCTAGACTGGAAGGCAGTCCTGCAGGGATCCCTATGCGCATTGGCGTGCCCAGGGAGATTAAAGAGCAAGAATTCCGCGTCGGCTTGACACCGGCGGCGGTGCGGGTTCTAACTGAGCAGGGGCACCAAGTGTGGGTAGAAACTCAAGCGGGCCGGGGGGCCGGCTTTACTGACGAGGACTATGAGAAGGCGGGGGCCAGACTGGCCGCCACTCCTGAGGAGATCTACCAGCAGCAGTTGGTGGTGAAGGTGAAGGAGCCCCTACCTGCGGAGTACCCGCTGCTCCATCCAGATCTCATCCTGTTTACCTACTTGCACTTAGCGGCCAGCCGCGAGCTAACCCAAGTCCTGTTGCGTTCGGGGGCCACCTGCCTGGCCTACGAGACAGTGGAGCTGGCCGATGGTTCCCTGCCCCTCCTGATGCCCATGAGCATGATTGCGGGGCGGCTCTCAGTGCAATTTGGGGCCCACTACCTCACCCGCCAACAGGGGGGGCGGGGCGTATTGCTGGGCGGGATCCCGGGCGTGCCACCAGGGCGAGTGGTAATTTTGGGTGGAGGAACTGTGGGCACCGAGGCGGCCAAGGTAGCTGTGGGCCTAGGAGCGCGGGTCCAGATTCTGGACATTAACCTGCAGCGACTCAATGAGCTGGAGCTCATTTTTGGATCGCGAGTAGAGTTGCTCTACAGCACCCCCCAAAGCATCGAGGAGTGCGTTCGCGAAGCTGATCTCGTGGTGGGAGCGGTGTTAGTGCCGGGCAGGCGGGCGCCGATTTTGGTGAGGGAGGAGCTGGTGGCCCAGATGCGGCCCCGATCCCTGATTGTGGACGTAGCAGTGGACCAAGGAGGGTGCATTGCCACCACCAAGGTCACCACCCATGCCCAGCCGGTTTACGAAGCCTACGGCGTGTTGCACTACGGCGTTCCCAACATGCCGGGCGCTGTCCCCTGGACCTCAACCCAGGCTTTGGTCAACGCCACGCTCCCCTACATCCTCAAGTTGGCCAACCTTGGCTTGAGCGCTGCCCTGGAGCAGGATCCAGCGTTGGCCAAAGGACTCAACATCCGCTCTGGCAAGCTCATCCACCCAGCCCTGCGGGCTACTTTCCCCGACCTGGCCAACTAATTCAGTTGCGGGGGCTGCAGCTACTGGTGCTCGAAGACGTTGCTATACCCCAGCAAGTCCAGTTCGACCAGGGTGGGAAGGTGGTGGAAGCAACGCTGCGCCAGCTCCCAGCGCTCCTCCCGCTGCAGCATCTGGGCCAACTTGTGGCGCACCGGGATCAAGTAGCGGACATCGTTGGCTGCATATTCCAACTGCTCCGCTGAGAGGGCGTGGACAGCTCCCCAGTCGGAGCTCTGGGCTGCCTTGTTCAACTCAACCCCACACAGCTCGCTCACCACATCTTTGAGGCTGTGCTTGCTGGTGTAGGTGCGGGCCAGTTTGCTGGCAATCTTGGTGCAGAAGACCGGCCACACCTGGATCCCCAGGTGGTAGCGCAGCATGGCCAGGTCAAAACGGGCATAGTGGAAAATCTTCTCAATCCCGGGATCCGTCAGCAGCTTGGCCAAGCGGGGGGCCTGCTTGACGCCACGGTTGAGCCGCAGCAGCACCACTTCACCGGCCGCGTTGGCCATTTGCACCACACAGAGCCGATCCCGCTGCGGGACTAGGCCCATTGTCTCTGTGTCCACTGCCAGGTAGGCTTCTCCGGCCAGGTCTTTGACCAGGTCGGGGGTGAGATCGTCGTCGCAAATCTGGAAGGGCTTTAGGGCCACGAGGAGCTCCCCAAGGGGGCGAAGAAAGCGCTTGCTTTTTCAGACCAGTTACAAGCGGCTGCCGGCGGCTACCAGCTGGCTTTGACCACGCCTGGTAGGAGGCCGCGGTGAGCCATCTCCCGCAAGCTATGGCGGCAGAGGCCAAAGTCGCGGAAGTAGCCCCGAGGACGGCCGGTTTTCCAGCAGCGGTTGCGTAGGCGAGTGGGTGAGCTGGAGCGCGGCAGCTTTTGCAGTTGAGCATGCAGCTCCATGCGGGTGGCCTGGTCGAGGTTGGGATCAGCCAGCGCCGCTTTCAACTGCTGACGCTTTTCGCGATATTTTTCAACCAAGCGCTGGCGCTTTTTCTCCCGCTCGATCATGCTCTTTTTAGCCACGGCTCACCTCAGCTACTTCCCCAATTTTTCAGCTTTACTAGGATAACGAGAAGCAACACCCTACAGCAAGGGGTCGGGAGCCATCTAACTTCCCCCTTCCCAGGGCAAGTTGGTGCAGGGCTAAGCTTGGCTGTGCCACCTTTCCCCGGGTCAGCGCGAAGCCACTTGCGGGGTGCTCCCCAACTTGCTGCTGCCCACGGGCGGTTCCCACTACCTGGGGCAGAGGGAGCTGGCTTATTGCCGGCAGGGATTAGCGAGAGCGGAAAACCCGTTCCCAGGCCTGGCGGACAAACTCCCTGAGCCAGCCGGATTTCTGGGCGCTCTCCACCTGGGCCCTGACCACCGCCTGCATGCCTCCTTCTCCCCAGCTTTGGTTGCGCTGGAAGTACTCAATGAAGCTTTTGCCGGCAATGCGGGTGAGGTAGCCAGCACTGG
This sequence comes from Synechococcus sp. H70.1, assembly GCF_047502705.1. Classification (NCBI taxonomy): domain Bacteria; kingdom Bacillati; phylum Cyanobacteriota; class Cyanophyceae; order Synechococcales; family Synechococcaceae; genus Synechococcus; species Synechococcus sp. H70.1. The sequence goes on along the minus strand of NZ_JANSIV010000073.1, from coordinate 12,648 downwards.
CCGCCTGGATGGGTGCCGTCAGCCAAAAGCCAACGACGCTAACCTCAGCCACTGTAGCTAGGATCCCGGTGGTGAGCTGGATCGCCCCTTCCACTAGGCCCAAGCCGGCCAGGGTCTTAGCCAGGGACAAGGCCAGCTCCCGCCCCTCCTGGAGGTTCATCTTGCAGCCGTAGAGGGATCCCAGCTCCACCACCATTTGGGCGTTGAGGGCGGCAATGGCCAGCAGATCCAGCGCTGGGATTGGGTTGGCAAAGACCACCCCCGTTACAATCCACTGGAAGCGATCGACCACTTCCTCGGCCTGGCGGCGCAACTGCGCCTGGAGAATGCGCTTGGCCTCCTCGCCCAATTGCTGGGATTGCAGGAGGGCATTGTCCAAGGCCAGGGATCTCCCCTCAGCATAGAGCACCGCCTGGACGCGATCCCGCACCGCTGCTACCTCGGGCTGCGGCTGCCAGATTTGGGATCCCAGGCGCACGGGGGCCGGATTGGCAGCAGCTGGCAGCACATCTTCCGGTTGGATAAGGGGGTAAACCCGCTCCCGCAGCCGTTGGAGCAGAAGCTGCTGTTCCTCAGGGGTGTAGCGGTCAATCTTGTTAAGCACCAGTAGGGCCCGTTTGCCCAGGGCCAGAAGGCGGCGCAGGGGCTCCGCCTCCGACTGGCGCAGATCCCCATCCACAACCACCAACAGCAGCTCAGCAGCCCGGGCCTGAGCCTGGGCCTCCTCTTCCCGCATTACTCCTGTTGGCCCAATTTCCAGAATGCCTGGACAGTCCACGATCTGCACTGGGTGGAGGATCCCAGGCAAGTTCCAGTTGTAGACGGTCACCGCTTGCGTGGTGCCTAGGGTAGCCCCTACTGCTCCTACCTGCTGCCCCAGCAGAGCGTTCACCAGGGAGGTTTTGCCCGCTGAGCCAGTGCCAAACACTACCACCTTCAGTTGAGGCTGGGCTAACTGCTGGGCTAAACGGGCCGACCGTTCTGCCAGCGCTGCTCGGGCCACCTGATCCTGAATCTGGGCTACTTGAGCTTCCAGCTGGGCTAGGTTGCGCCGGGCCGCCTCCCACTTTTCGGCTGGAGTTGCCGGTGGGGCTGGCTTAGGGAGGCCCGGAGGTGGGGGGGAGGAAGCTCGGCCGAAGAGGAACAAGTAGTAGACTGAAGCTGCCAGAAACACCAGCAGCAGCAGTGTCAGCACCCCAACCAACAGACCTCCTAAAAGGGGGTGGTAGCGGGTGGCGTAGTAGAGATCGAGAAACGACTGAATTAGCCAAACAATCAGGCCTGTAAACAGGGCCAGCAGCGCCAACAACAGCAGCAAGCGCAGGTAGAGAGCCAAACGCATGGGCCTCCCTAGCCACAACCGACCGACTCTAGCCGCGGCTGCCCCTCTCTCTGCTCCGGCAAACTCTCAGCTAGGAAGAAGGGCGCTCCAGAATGCCACCTCCCAGCAGGAGATCCCCCTGGTACCAAACAGCGGCCTGGCCGGGAGTGACGCCAAACTGCGGCTCGGCAAATTGCAACTTTACGCGCTCCGACGATTCTGGGATCAAAGTAGCCCGCACAGCAGGGGTACGGTAGCGCACCTGCACTTCTACCTCCAAGGGTTCTGTGGGCGCTGGGATTGACACCCAGTTGACCTGCTGCACCCAGGCTTCTCCTTGGGTGGCCTCCTCCCGTTCTCCCACCACCACGCGATTCCTCTCTGCATCAAGGCGCACCACGTAGAGCGGACGAGGAGCAGCAATGCCCAGCCCCTTGCGCTGGCCAATGGTGTAGTGGTGAATGCCCTGGTGGTATCCCAAAACTCGCCCCTGGGTATCGACAATTTCCCCCGGCCTCTCCCCTAGGTGCTGCTCCAAAAAGTTGCGCATCGAGCCATAGGTCTCGATTAGGCACAGATCCTGGCTTTCAGGCTTATTCGCTGTAACCAAACCATAGCGCGCAGCAATCTGGCGGGTCTGGGCCTTGGTGTACTCGCCCAAGGGGAAGAGGCTATGGGCCAGGTGCTCTTGGCTGAGATCGTAGAGAAAATAAGACTGATCCTTTTGGCGATCCACCGCCCGCAGCAGTTGGTAGCGTCCCAGCTCAGCGTTGAAACGTACCCGCGCGTAGTGGCCAGTGGCAATCTGGGAGATGCCCAACTTCTCCTGCGCATAGCTCAGCAAGGGACCAAACTTGACCAGCTTGTTGCAGCGAGAGCAGGGCAGCGGTGTGATCCCAGCCGCATAGCCAGCCAGCAGGTAATCAACAATGTTGGTTTGGAAGAGTTCACGGCTATCCACAATGTGGTGCGGGATCCCCAGTTGCTCACAAATGGCAGCAGCATCCACCAGGCCCTCGCTGCAGCACTGGCCCTTCCCCCGCATTAGCCAGAGAGTTACCCCCTCGACGGCATAGCCCTGTTCATGAAGAATAGCTGCCACGGTGGAGCTGTCCACTCCCCCGGAAAGGGCTGCCACAATGCGGGGCCGCGAGCGAGAGCCAGTTCCTTCTGAAGCACCAGTTACCATGAGGATCCCCTGCCAAAAAGTCCCGCAGTTCCCGAAACTCTCAGACCCTCTTGATCCTCACCGAGAAACGCCGCACAGTAACCCTTCCCTCCTGCTTTGCAGGAGCAAGCAACTGGGGAGGAAGCACGGCTCTCGAGTAAAGAACGACCCTACTACCACTATGCAACAACCCCTGGCCTAGTCTGCAAGTTAACCCTCCGGGAGGAGGTTGCTCTAAGAGTCACCCTAACCTTCAAGGAGCTGCAACCGCAAAGACCTAGCAAGGATCTGTCAAAGCCACCCGCCTGCGCGGATTTTCTCCTGCTGCTTGGGCTGACAGCAGCCGCCTGCCAAAATGGAGCGGTGTTCTACTCCTTGCGGCGGCTGTAAATTCGCCCCGTCCTCCCTCGCCCGGTCTACGGGTGATGGAGAGAGGCCGTTGGCTTGTCAACTGCAGGGCTACCTTCACGCTAACTTGCCTCCGCCTGAGGCGGTGGTGGAGTTTCCGAGAACCCCCTTTGCTGCAGACGCCGCAAGGAATCTAAAGCTGCTGCCGCCACACTATCGTGGGGATCTCTCGCCAGATAGTGGAGAGCGGAAACGCTCTTGGGCGAGGGCAGATTCCCCAGGGCCTGGGCCAGCCGCTGCCGCACCAGCCAATCCTCCGATTGGACAAAGGGCAGGAGGTGATCCAAAGCCCGCAGATCCCCTAGTTCTCCCAGAGCAGCAATGGCTGCCTGCTGCAGCAACACCTCCGGTCCCTCTAGGGCCTGCAGCAAGACGTCGTAGGCCCGTGGATCCTTCAAGTTGCCCAAAGCCACGGCAGCACTGAAGCGCACCAGCCATTCCACATCTTCGTAGAAGGCGTGCACCAGCGCCTCAAAGGCCCGCGGGTCTTCTAGGTAGCCCAAAGCGCCTGCTGCATTGGCGCGAATGCTGTAGTCGGGGTCTTGGGTGAGGATCTCCACCAACTTGGGCAAACAGGCGTCAGTTTGCTTGACCCCTAGCGCAAAAACGGCGAAAGAGCGCACTTGTAAGTTTTCATCATCAATGACCTGCAAAATCAGGGGCACTGCCTGCTCTGCTGGCACGTCCCGCAGCTGGGCCAAGGCCAGCATCCGATCCGCTGCCCGTGGGCTGCGCAGCCGCTCGGCAATTTCCTGCAAGTGGGTAGGGTTGGTGGGATCCAAAGTGGGAAGGGTCATGCTGTTAATAAATGTTACGGATTCCCACTTAATTATGGCAAACTTTGCTGCCTTGAAGGCAAGTTGAGTTGGCCCTAGGGCGAGGATTTTGGATACTTTAGACGTGAGGCTCTCCCCCAATGGTTTTTATGGCTCGTCAACTGGCTTTGCTTGGAATCCTTCTGGGGTCGACGGTGGGCCTGTTGTGCCTATCCCCTTGCTTGTCTCCCGCTTTGGCCAACGCCCCCTCGGCGGTGCCGGACGCAGAGCTGGCCCTGCAGCCACTTTTGCCGCCGGGATCCCGCATCCTCCGCTCCCGTCGGCTAAGTAACACAGAAGCAGAAGTCTGGGTGGAGTTTCGCGGCGGCAGCAGCCCTGTGATCATGCGGCTAAATGCTGCCGGCCGCTGGGAGCAGGATCTAAACGCCACCTTGGCCCGTGGAGCCAGCCAGCTACAGGCTCTTGCCCGGCAACAGGCAGCAGGTCTGCCTGCAGGTTTTGGCCAAACTGCCCCTGACCAACCTCCGCCGGCCTCCCTCCCACCTGCCTCCAGTCTGATCCGACCGGCGGACCGGGAGCAGGAAACGCAGCGGGCTTTGAGCGGAGCGGGACGGGCGGATCCCTTTGTGCCCCAGAACGTGCGGGCTCCTGAGCCGCTCCCAGATCTGCCGCCCCTTCCAGAACTGCCTCCCCCTCCACCCGAAGGTGAAGTACCTACAGCAGGGGCCACGCCGCCTCCCACCCCCACCCCAGATCCGGCTGCTTTTGCCCGCAGCGTGCAGGTTTCTGGGTTTATCCAAATTGGCGGCGAGTCCTTTGCTCTCATTTCTGCCCCTGCCACCATTCCTGCAGTTGTGCAGACTGGGCAAGACTACCAAACTGCCCAAGTGGCCAGGGTATCGGTGCCAGAGCGGCAGGTGGTGCTCCTAGAAGGGGGAGAGACGGTGGTCAAGACAATGCAGGATACAACAGTGATTGTGGGAGCGCCCTAGCTTGCGCCTAAAGAGAGGCAGGCTAGAAGCGGGGCTCACTACTAAGGCGGGAGGGCTGCTGTTTGAGATAGCGCAAGAACTCCCGCAGCTCAGCCTCAGTCAGCTGGTGGCGAGATTTTTTCTGGAAGCGACGTTCCAAAAACTCTTGGCCCTCTTTGCGACCCCAGCCAATGCGCTGCATCTCCACGTCTGTTTGCGCGATGAGATCCGACAGATCGTCGCTTTGCGTCTCCGCTTCCTTGAGGTTGGACAGCTCTGCAAGCGACTGGGATCGGGCTGAGATCCCTGCTGCTTCAGGGGTTGAAGGGGTAGGGGAAGGGGGGGCTTGTCCATTGCCCAGGTTAGGAGCTGGCCAACTGGGAGTGGGCAGATAGGGGGTCCTCGACGTGGCGGCGTCCAGCCCCAAACTCAGGGAGGAGGTAGGGCGACCAAATCCTGCATGCTGAAGAGCACGCTTTAAGGCAGCATCTTCCGCTTCTTCAATAGTGTTCGAGCCGGCCATGCCACTGCCCAAAACGGTGTTGTTCACCACCACCTGGGCTTTGACGATGTAGATCCCTTCCTCCACGCGCAACAGATCAGTGAGCAAGCTGCCCATGGGGTACCGCTCTCGAAAGTCTTGAATCATCCTGCCGCCGGCATCTGTTGCTGCTGAAGCCTTGACTACAGGCTAGCTTGAAAGTACGCCTTACATCCAGATCTCCTTGCCCCAACATTCCAGCCAGTCAATATTGGCTATTGGCTAAAAGTGTTTGCCAACAAGAGACCTCTTTCCTAGCAGTCAACGTTATGCTAAGGCCAAGGAATCGGCACACAGGGAGGCGCAACAGGTATGGCTAGCGATACAACTGGGGCCAGGTCAGCCAGCTTGGGGCAGGCAGCCATTCGAGAGCGCAACTATGGCACTGCTTTGCAGTTGTTGCGGCGAGCATATCGCGCCGATCCTAGCCCTGAAAACGCCCGTTGGTTGGCCACTGCCTACGAGGAAGCAGGCTACCTTCAACTAGCCGCTCTCTATCGAGAACTGGCCCAAGAGCGCAAGGAGACTCCCAAAGCAATTCCCTTTCAGGCCTCCACCCCTGGGGAGCTGAAGCAGCTACCCCCCCAACCCCCAACTCATAAGACCGTTCCCTTGCCGCAGCCGGTCCCGCCTTCCAGCCCCTCCCCCTCTTCTCAGGATCAGCCAATTGGGGTCTCCAAACCCCTTGCTCCCAAAAGCCTTAGCCGTCAGGTACCCCTGCAACCGCTAGCACCAGAGGCTGCCTCTTCTGGGGAACACTCCGCCCAAAAGGCCAACTATCTGCCGGTTCAACACGCCCCAGATTTGCAAAACCCGCAGCAGGGATCCCCCTTCCTGCGGCGTTTGCACCAACTGCATCGGCAGTTTAAGGATCAGCCCACTGCAGAGCTGGCTCTACAGCTGGCGGAAGCCTACGACGAGCAAAAGAACTTCAAAGAGGCGCAGCGCTACTACCGAGAAGTGTTGGATTTAGATCACTCTTGGCTATTGCGGCCAATGGTGCTGGAGCGCCTAGAAGAGCTGCAGCGACTGCAGGGGGGATCCCTGGGCGATCCTTCAGCCCAGAGCTTGCTCAAGCTGGCCGAGAAGCTGGAACAGGAGGGGGAAACGGCTCGAGCTGAGCAGGTTTACCGGCAAATTCTAAAAATGAATACCACCCTGGATATCCACGCCAAGGCTCGCAAAGGATTAAACCGGCTCTACCCCAACGGAAAACCCTGAGGCCAGACCAGCACCCCTAGGAAGCTAACTTAGCCGGTCAAAGAATAGCTGGGGCTAGCGAGGGGTGTTAGTTTCCTGCGGGCTGCAGCAATGGTCTGGGGCAGCACCCCCACCAGCCGCGCCAAAACCTCATCCGGCAACTGGCTGACCAGCTCCGCCGAGAAAAATTCTTCTAAGCTAAAGAGCAAGATCCGCGCCCGCCGGGCCGGCAGAGGATTGTCGGTAATCTGCTGTAGCCACCGCATCCAGTGCAGCCGCTTGGCATAGGCGTTTTGCCGCTCTTGATAGCCCTGGGGATGCAACAGAGCCACATCCCCAATTGGGATCACGCTGCTCGACTCCACATCCAAGGGCCCTCCCACTGCAGCCCCTGGCCCGGCAAACTCAGCATGGAACGTCTTGCAGATGATCAAGGCATTGGGCCGCTGGGGGTCTACCATCAGCAGTTGGCCGCTGCTGAGGCTGCGAATTAGCTGCCCTGGCTCAACCCAGGGAACCAGGCTGTGGCTGTTGGGAGAGGGCTCGTTCATACCTCTTTAAGATATCTCAGCTCCCCTTCCCCTTACATGAGATCTTCAACTTTCGCAGCTCTGCTTGACCAAATCTTCATAGATTGGGGGGAGAGGGCCAAACGTGGCCTTCCCCCAAGCTACTGGCGGGGGGTTTGGATCTCGCCGACAACCCGAATGGCGATCCCTTCGCCGGCCTGGCAGTGGCCAATGCGGCGGGCATAGGAGTAGCCGGCGCTGTGGAGCTCTTGCAAAAGCTCTGCCGTGAAGGCGGGATCCACCGCCACCAGTAAGCCCCCGCTGGTTTGCGGATCCGCCAAGAGCAACTGCTGCCACTCCAGCAGAGAGTCGGCCTCTACGCCTTCATAGCTTTGCCAATTGCGACGGGCTGCGCCTGGGAAGATCCCCGCCTCCGCCAAGGAGAGGGCCTCGGGCAAAAAGGGAATAGCAGCCAGATCTAACTCAGCGCTTACCCCTGAGCCACGACAGACCTCCAGCAAGTGCCCCAAAAGACCAAACCCCGTTACATCGGTTAGGGCGTGAACCTGGGGTCGCCGCGCCAGTTGTGGGCCGATGCGGTTAAGTTGGGTCATCACCTGCAAAACTTCTGCATAGCCCGCTGCGCTGAGCTGGCCCTTTTTCAGGGCCGTGGTCATCACCCCGATCCCCAGCGGCTTAGTTAGGATGAGGTCGTCGCCGGGCTGGGCAGTAGCGTTGCGGCGGATGTGCTGCGGGTGGGCCAGCCCTGCCACCACCAGACCGAAGATGGGCTCGGGTGAATCGATGGAGTGCCCCCCCGCCAAAGGGATCCCGGCTTCCTGGCAGACCTGGATTCCCCCGGCCATGATCTCCCGAATGGCTGCCAGGGGCAGGGTGTTGACCGGCATGCCCAAAATGGCGAGGGCGAGAATGGGCCTACCCCCCATTGCGTAAACGTCAGAGAGGGCGTTGGCTGCAGCAATGCGGCCAAAATCCACCGGATTGTCGACGATGGGCATGAAAAAGTCGGTGGTTAGGATTAGAGCCTGCTCGTCGTTGAGTTGGTAGACGGCGGCATCGTCGCTCGTTTCAGCCCCCACTAGCAAGGCTGGATCCGACCAGAGGAGGGGCAGCTCCTTGAGAATCTGCTGCAGCAGAGCTGGGGCAATCTTACAGCCGCAGCCGCCACCATGGGAGTACTGGGTAAGGCGAAGGGGAGTCTCCATTCAAGCAAAGGGAGAAAACGTCGGCCTGACTTTACTGTAGCGGCAGCTGGCGACAACTGGAAAAAGGGGCGCTGGGTTAAGGTTGAAGGGATCCCTCTATCCGAAGTCTTGCCATGGCCTTTGTTCCCTTGCACTTGCACAGCGAGTACAGCCTTCTGGACGGGGCTAGCCAACTGCCGCGTTTGGTTGAGCAGGTGGTGGCGATGGGTTTGCCAGGACTGGCCCTAACCGATCACGGCGTCATGTACGGGGCCATTGAGCTGGTGAAACTGTGTAAAAGCAAAGGGATCAAGCCAATCATTGGCAACGAGATGTATGTGATCAACGGCGATATTCGAGACAAAAGCCGCAAGTATCCCAAGTATCACCAAGTGGTCCTAGCCAAGAACACCCAGGGCTACAAAAACTTGGTGAAGCTAACCACCATTTCCCATCTCCACGGCGTTCAAGGCAAGGGGATCTTTGCTCGCCCCTGCATCAACAAAGAGTATTTGGCCCAATACAAGGAGGGGTTGATCGTGACCAGCGGCTGTCTAGCTGGGGAAGTGCCCCAGGCCATTTTGCAGGGGCGGCCAGAAATTGCTCGCCAAGTGGCTGCTTGGTATCAGGAACAGTTTGGAGATGATTACTACATTGAGATCCAGGATCACGGCTACCGGGAAGACCGCTTTGTCAACGTGCAATTGGTGCGCATTGCTCGCGAACTAGGGATCCCGATCATCCTCACCAACGATACTCACTTTATTTCTTGCTGGGATGTGGAGGCCCACGATGCTCTGCTCTGCATCCAAACAGGCAAATCTCTCACCGAAAAAAATCGCCTTCGCTACACTGGGACGGAATACCTGAAAAGTCCAGAAGAAATGCGCCGCCTCTGCCGCGATCACCTCGAGCAGGAGGTCATCGACGAGGCAATTGCCAATACGCTCAAAGTGCTGGAAAAGATCGAGGATTATGACCTGTTTGGGGAAATACGCATGCCCGACTACCCGGTTCCTCCGGGTTATTCTGCCGATAGCTACCTTGCTGAGTTGGCCTGGCAAGGCTTGGCAAAGCGCTGCGGTGTCGCCCATCCGGATCAGATTCCCCAAAACTATCAGGAGCGCCTGCGCTTTGAGCTGAATATCATCCAGCAAAAAGGGTTTTCCAGCTATTTCTTGGTAGTCTGGGACTATGTTCGCTATGCCCGTGAACACGGGATCCCAGTGGGCCCAGGCCGCGGTTCAGCAGCCGGATCCCTGGTGGCCTATGCCCTACAGATTACCAATATTGACCCCGTCAAATACGGGTTGCTCTTCGAGCGTTTTCTCAACCCAGAACGGCAATCAATGCCGGATATCGATACCGACTTTTGTATCGAGCGGCGAGGGGAGCTGATCGAATACGTAACCCGCAAGTATGGTCAAGAGCGAGTAGCTCAGATCATCACCTTTAACCGCATGACTTCCAAAGCTATTCTCAAGGATGTTGCCCGAGTGCTGGACATTCCCTATGCCGAAGCTGACAAAATGGCAAAGTTGATCCCAGTGTCCCGGGGCAAGCCAGCAAAATTAGAGGAGATGATCAGCGAGAATACTCCTGCCCCAGAGTTCAAGGAAAAATACGAGAAAGACCCAACTACTCGCCGCTGGATTGATCTAGCTCGATTGCTGGAGGGCACCAACAAAACCTTTGGAGTTCATGCTGCCGGTGTAGTTATTTCTAAGGATCCCTTGGATGAAATTGTGCCTTTGCAGTACAACAACGAAGGCCAAATCATTACCCAGTACTCGATGGAAGACATTGAGTCTCTGGGTCTGTTGAAGATGGACTTTTTGGGGCTGCGCAACCTTACCTTGATCCAACGAACTGTGGAGCTAATTCGAGAACACAGAGGTGTTGCCATCGATCTGGACAACCTGCCCCTGGATGATCCAAAAACTTACCAACTCTTGGAAAAAGGGGAGGTGGAAGGGATCTTCCAGCTGGAATCTTCCGGTATGAAGCAGGTGGTGCGAGAGCTCAAGCCCTCTAATCTGGAGGATATTTCCTCGGTCCTGGCTCTTTACCGACCGGGGCCATTGGATACGGGCATGATCCCAGACTTTATCGATCGCAAACATGGCCGCAAGCCAGTAACCTACGTCCACGATCTCCTCAAGCCAATCCTTCAAGATACCTACGGCGCCATTCTCTACCAAGAGCAGATCATGCGCATTGCCCAGGACATGGCCGGCTATACCCTGGGCCAGGCCGACCTGCTGCGGCGGGCGATGGGGAAAAAGAAGGTCTCCGAGATGGAGAAACATCGCGAGCAGTTTGTCCAAGGGGCAGTCGAGCGAGGTGTAGCTAAAGAAGTAGCCACGGAGCTATTTGACCAAATGGTTGCTTTCGCCGAGTATTGCTTCAACAAATCTCACTCTACGGCCTATGGATTGATTACCTTCCAGACTGCTTACCTGAAAGCCAACTACCCAACAGAATACATGGCGGCACTGCTTTCTTCTGTAAGTGGGGATCAGGATAAAGTCCAGCGCTACATTACCTACTGTCTATCCATTGGAATCCAAATCGAGCCGCCTGACATCAACCGCTCCGGCCTGGACTTTACTCCTCAGGGATCCAGCATTTTGTTTGGTCTGGGGGCAGTAAAGAATGTAGGCGAGGGAGCCGTTCAAAACATTCTGGCTACTCGCCAAGCTGGTGGTCCTTTCACCTCTTTGGCCGACTTTTGCCAGCGGGTCGATCTGCGCATCGTTAACCGCCGGGCTATTGAGTCACTCATTTGTGCAGGCGCTTTCGATTGTATTTCCCGCAACCGCAAACAGTTAATGGCGGATCTGGATCCCGTCCTCAGTTGGGCAGCAGAGCGGGCTAAGTTTAACGCCATTGGCCAGGCCAGCCTATTTGATTTATTAGGAGGCGAAAGCAGCAATGGCCAGGGATTTGTTGAGGTACCGCGCGGGCCGGCTACTGAGGATTTTCCACCGCAAGAAAAGCTGAGGCTAGAGCGAGAGCTGTTGGGCTTTTACGTTTCAGACCACCCCCTGCGGCGGATTCAAGAGCAAGTACGGCTACTAGCTCTCGCTAGCCTTGCTGATTTGAAGGCCTATCCACCTGATGCCTCAGTTGGCATTCTAGCTCTGGTGACCGCCATCAAAACCGCAACCACCAAGAAAGGGGAGCGCATGGCGATTTTGCAACTGGAAGATCTGACGAGCACTTGCGAAGCGGTAATCTTCCCCAAGACTTACAAGCGTTTGCGCGGTTGCCTAGAGGTGGATCAACGGCTATTGGTGTGGGCCAAGCTGGATCAGCGGGATGAGCAGTTGCAGCTTATTGTTGAAGACTTACAGCCAATTGAATTGGTGAGTTGGGTTACGGTGGAACTTCCTCTGGAGGCTGCCGGAACTGTAGAGGAGCGACACCGTCTGCAGGCGGTTCTTACCCGTCAACGCTCGGAAGCCAAGGAAGAAAATCGCGTTCCCGTCGTGGCAGCTATCGTTGCCCATCCCCATACCCTTTGGGTAAGACTGGGATCCCAATTTTGGGTTAAAGATGCCGAGGCCACCGTGGCAGCTTTGTGCCAAGCCGGCTACACCGCCCGCAGGGAAGCGCTAAGGTAGACAACCCAACTGGCGTCCCAGCCAAGTGCGCAACTGCGCCACCGTCAGCCGCGGCGAGGGACGTGGCAAAGGCCGTTCGGGATCCCCGGCCAAACTGAGCACGGGAACCTCCAGCTGGTAGCGCTCCCACCAGGCGGGGTTGGCAGTAATATCGCGGATTTCCAGCTCGCCGATCTCAGGGATCTGCTGCAACTTCTTGGCTAAGTCCTCGCAGAGGTGGCAGCCGGGCTTGCTGTAGAGGACTAGGGGCGGCCAAGGCATAGGAGAATCTCTAGCGAGGGACAGCGCAGGCCAGACGACGATGTTGCAGTGAAGGCATCTGGCGCCGGATAAGCTGCAGCCGCTCCGGATCAATCTCGGCAATCGCCACTCCTGGTTTTTCGCCGCCGGCATCCGCCAGGATCGTCCCCCAGGGATCCACAATCATGGCGTGGCCATGACATTGCCGCCGCTCGTAGTGGGTGCCCACCTGGGCGGGCGCAATCACGTAGCAGGTGTTTTCAATGGCCCGACACTGCAGCAAAACCTGCCAGTGGTCCCGGCCTGTGTAGGCGGTAAAGGCGGCAGGGATCAGCAACACCTCCGCCCCTTGATCCACCAAAGAGCGGTACAGCTCAGGAAAGCGCACGTCGTAACAGACCGATAAACCCAGAGTGCCTAGCCGCTCCTCCTGGCAGACCACCACCTCCTTGCCGCTCACCACCGTGTTGGACTCGCGGTAGGTGTTGCCGTCGGGCAGGTTGACGTCAAAAAGGTGGATCTTGCGGTAGCGGGCCAGCTCCTTGCCCTCGGGGCTGTAGAGGGCGGCGGTGTTGTACACCTTGCCCTGTCCATCTGGCACCGGGGGTGCGCCGCCCCGCACGATGAGCGGGGGCTGTTTCACCTGTCCGGGCGCCCGGGGGGTTGGGGGGGGGGGGGGGGCG
>NZ_JANSIV010000072.1:0-6424 GCF_047502705.1 Synechococcus sp. H70.1 | reverse complement strand
CGCGGCCCCTTCAAGGTCCTGCCGCACCCTGCCCCAGAGACAGCCATTGCTAAGCTGCAGCAGCGCTCCTGCAGCCAGGTGGGCTAGGTTGCCCTCGATGGAGATCCCACCCAACTCGTTGCGGATCACTCCACTGCCCAGCCCCTCCTCCTGCAAGAGGCGCCTGAGCAGTGGGGTTTTGCCCCTGCCCCAAAAACCCGTCAAAATCGTAACCGGAAGCTGGGCTTTCATTCTCCCTGCGGCTGACCGGCGGCTTCTCTTCAGGAGCTCTACTAGCTTAGCTCCAGGACTGCTTGTGCATCCCTCAACTCAACCCGCTAGCGAGTAGCGCTCCATCAGGTAGCAGAGGCAATCTTGGCGGATGATGCGGCTATTGAGGGTGAGCATGCCCGGCACCAGGGGCACGCGGGTGCGAATTTCCCCATTCTGGGTATAGAAAAAGCGCTCCGCCACATCTTGGCCTTGCTCGTCTTGGACCTCCAGGTGGAAGCCGTTGTTCGTCCAGCCGATGCAGGTGTGGGGAGGGAGCTCCCGAAAATTGAGGAGATCCAAATCGGGGAGAAAGCGCAGGTGTGGCTGGGATCCCTTGGGTGCTTCCCCCGCTTCCCCAAAGCTGAAGCTCACCTCCTCCGGGATCTTGACGATGGCGACGCTGTGAAATAAATCAATATCTTGTCGCAGGACGGGGCGTTGCGGCAGCGCCGACAGGTGCAGGCAGGCTTCCAGAAATTCGTAGGCATGTTGGGTGCCGTGGGGCTGATCCGGCTTGCCACATTCCAGGGTTACCGCCGGGCAGAAGCGCCCAAAGGCCATACTCTGCACCCCTTCTGGCTTGGTGAAATAGAGGACGGTGCGCCCAAATAAGGTGGCCAGGTGCAAGGTAGAGCGATCTAAGTAATTGACACAGGCGTAATGGGGATTGGTGCCCGTGTTGTTGTGGAGGTCAACGCTGGCAAACACGCCGCGTTGCTGCATCTGCCGCAGGACGGCCTGAGCCATAGCGTGTTCGGGAGTGGAGCCGGGGCCCCAAATGCGGTTGTAGTCCGGTTGGCCGTCTAGCCGCCGTTGCCCGTGGCGGGCAGCTTGCACATTGCCAATGAACAGGGAAAGGGAGCGAGGCAACTCCCGCCCGCGGTAGCAGCGCAGAAGCTGGCGCACTGCCTGCCAGCCGGTAGTCTCGTTGCCGTGCAGCAGGACGGAAACAAACAGAGGGGGATCCCGCCGTCCCGCCAGATGGATGAGGGTTGGCCCGCCCAATCGGTCATAGAGGTGATGGGCTTCTAAATCTAGGAGTTGCTCCGGCAGGTGATCGAGAACGGTGAGCATACGGTTTTTTGGGCAAGCACCTCAACGCAAACCTTTTGGCTGCTTAAGAAGCCCTCACCCCCAGCCCCTCTCCCGTTGGGAGAGGGGAAAGGGAGATTGGGGTAGCGAACTGTCTCATCCTTAGCTGGAAATCAACAACTGGCTGTCGTGCTTGTGGCTTAGGTCGTCGCCCTGACTTTTGAGAAAGCATCCCTCAAGCGGTGACTTATCCCCCCTGCCGGCTTCCCTAGCCGAGATCCCAGGTGTGTACCGGCTGACCTTGCCGCTGTCGTTCCCAGTAGGCACAGGTCAATTGTTGCATATCTTTACCATGCCGAGCCACGTAGCGGCGCTGCCAGGTGGCCCCATTCTGCCCCGACTCGACGCGGGCGCGGAGAATGCCCAGGTACTCCTGGATATCCTGGGGGTCCAAGTCCAGTTGCGCCAAGCCCGCCTCTGCTTGCGGGAGCAGCTCTTGCAACAACAACTGGCGCAGGGATCCCTGCCACCCCTTGAGCCAGGTGATGGGGGCCTCGAGGCCAAAGCGGGCGGCCGCGTAGAAATTGGCGCGGCACTGGGCAAAGCTCAGCTCCTGCTCCGGAGGAAGGGGTTGGGATCCTAGAGCTTGCACCAGGCCAAAGTAGAAGGCCGCATTGGCAATCATGTCCGGCAGGGTGGGGCCTGCTGCAGTCACCCGCTGTTCGATGCGCAGGTGGGGAACGGGATCCAAGCCGATGAGGGGGCGGTTCCAGCGCCAGATGGTGCCGTTGTGCAGGCGCAGATGGGCCAGCTCTGAGGGAGCAGCAGCTAGCCTTTGCGGCAACACCACCGGGTAGCGGTGCAGATTTTCCCAAAACAGCTCCATTAGGGATTCCTGGACATAGCCTTGCCCGAAGGTAACGCGAGCTTGGTGGGTGGGGGCGAGGGGGGGTGGGCCATCCAACGCCTGCTCAAACACCGGGATGCGGGTTTCCGCCCACAGGTCGTGCCCAAACAGATAGGGAGAATTGGCTGCCAGGGCCACCAGGGGGGCCGACACCAGGAGAGAAGCGTTGAAGTAGCGGGCTGCCTGGTGGGGCGACACCTGCAGATGGATCTGAAAGGAGGTGGTGGCTGCCTCCAGCATAACGTTTGGGTGGGTGACGCGCAGCAGGGTGGCAGGCCCTGCAATCGCCAGCCCCAGGGGCGGGATCCCTGAAGGTTGCTCGCGCCGGTGCAGGTTTAGGATCTGCTCGTTGAGGGCCAGGTAGCGCTTGCGGGGCGAGATCATCTCCAAAGTGAGCTGCTGCTGCTGCAGCGTGGGCAAAATGCCGATCATCACCAGCCCCGCCTGCAGTTGCTCGGCCACTCGGCAGCAGTGATCCCAGGTCTGCGCCAGCTCTTGCTGCAACTGCCGCAGAGCCGAGCCGACCAAAACCTGAGGCCGGCCGTTGATCTCGATGTTGAAGCGGGCCAGTTCCGGCACCACCAGCGGGTTGTTGACGGCCTCCAGGTAGGCGGAGTTGATCGGGGCCGGCTCTCCCTGGGGGGTGACCAGCCAAGCTTCCAGCTCAAACCCGCCCACCAGGGATCCCTGGGCAAAGGGCCGACAGGCGGGATCCAGCCCCGGCACGCCGGCCAGCCAGCGCTCGAGCAAATCTGTTTCTTGCTGCAGCCGAGCTTTGAACTCAGTAAAGTCTTCGTCGCTAAAACTCAGGCAGGTGATCTCCTGGCCCATGGAAACAACTCCGCGGCTTTTGGGAATAAGACCACTGTATCGCTGCTACTGGGGATCGCGGGGGGTGGCAGTTTGCCGCTGTCGCTTCCTGGCCAGGTCCTAGCCTAAGGGTGCTGGCTAGGCCACTGAGCTGGCTCAGCCTGCCGTGATCGAGACATCTTCAATGCGCAGAGCGGGAAAGGCAGCCGTGCCGTTGAAAACGGTTACTTCCTGGGAGATGGCAGAGATATTGCGCAAACAGTCGTAGAGGTTGCCGGCAATGGTGGTCTCCAGGATGGGGCGCTTCTCGCCACCCTTGACCAAAAAGCCCCCCTTCACCACCCCAGAAAAATCCCCTGTGATGGGGTTGCTGCTGCCGGAAAGCCGCGTGACAATGATGCCCCGCTCCATCGCGTACAGCTCCGCCAGGGGCGTCGTTCCCGGGGTCACCCTCAAACAGGCTGGCCCCACTCCTGGCAAGCTGCCCGCCCCCCCGGTGGCGTGGCCATTGGAGGGAACGCCAGCAGCCCGGGCTTCGTAGCTGTTGTACATGAAGTTGCAGAGGATCCCCTCGTGGATCAGGGGGGTAACCTGGCGTGGCATCCCCTCGCGGTCAAAGGGCTCAATGAGATAGCCGGGCAAGCCCAGTCCCTCGGAAACCAAGGTCAACAGGGGGCTAGCAATCAGGGATCCCATCTTCTGCGCCAGGGGGCTTTTGCCCTTGCGCACCGCGTCTGCCCCCAGCACAAAGAGGAGGTCTCCCAGAAACTCCTCCACCACCTCCGGGGGCAGGACGATGGGACCGCGAAAACTCTCCCCCTCCCTAGCCCCTAGAGCCCCCACACACTTTTGCACAAAGCGATTAAAAGCCCGCTCCAGGGCCGGCACCAGATCCGCCCGCTTCTGGACACTGTCGCCGTCGTAGGCAAAGCTGCCCACCTCATCCCCATCGATGGCCATGCCAAACAGGGATCCACCCGCCTCGACGCTGTGGTAGTTGGCGCGGATGCCGGTGGAAGAAGCAATGGCCACGGTGTCCTCTTCCACGCTAAAGGAGCCGCTGTCAATGGTGATGCGGGGGTCTTGAGAGCGTACCCACTCCACCAGTTGGGATCCCAGTTGCGTCAGCTCGGCAGCATCCAGTTCCAGTAGGCCCGGGTCGAGGGCAAAGGGCACCTGGGGCAGAGGCTGGGGATCCGGCAGGCCGTTGAGGGGATCCGCCGGCGAGGCCTTAGCCATGGCCACCGCCTCAGCTGCTGTCTCGGCCAGATCCTCTGGGCGGTTGGAAGTGGCAAAGCCCAGCCTGCCGCCGCAGAAAACCCGGATGCCAAACAGGGTCTCACAACTAGTGCGAACCAGGTTGAGGTCATTTTTCTCAAAAGTTACTTCCGTCTCGCGGCCTGAGTTGGCAAACACCTCTGCTTGGTCAGCTCCGGCAGCCAGGGCCTTTTGCACCCCCTGTTCGCAGAGATCCAGCAGGTTTTCGGGAGCAATGACGGAGCCGGCCATAGAACTTGAGATCTAGATCTGCAAGAGAACAGTTCTATTATCGACCCTGCTGCCAAGACCCGCCCTAGCAGCAGGGGGCAGAGGGGTTGCTCAGGCTCGGGAGTTTTGCGGATCCCTGCCGCATCAGGGCTGCTCCAGCGGCTGATCCGAGAACAGCAAGGGGGCAATGTTGGCGGCTTGGTTGAGCGGGATCTCGTCGTGGATGGGGTACTGATAAAACTGATCCAGCCGCTGACACAGACCTTCTGGGGTCAAAGCTTGCACATTGGAGCTGATGATGTAGCTCTGGGCAGGAGAGGCCCGAAACGCCTGAAAGGCTTTGCGACAAAACGCCTGCTTGGCCTCAGGATCCGCCTGGCGCCACTCCGGCCCTGTGAGTTTGCCAGAGAGTGCCGGCTCGGTTGCTGCCCAGGCGCTGGACGCCACCAGGGGCAGTCCCGTTGCCCAAACCAGGCAGGCCAGGAGGATCAGCAATACCTGCTGCCAAGAGAACCCAAGCCGTTGCTCGTGCTGCACCATAGGTAGATAAGCTGAGGTAGGTAGCTTGGAATGCCGAAGCACCCTTAGCGATCCTATCGCCCCCGGTCTCCCCCATCCAGCCAAGGACAGCCCTGGAGCTCTCTACTTATGGCTCGCAGCAAACCCCGCCGAAAACAGCGCTTTCCCCATCTGCTGGGCTCCAAGTGGACTTCTGTTCAGCCTGTGATGGGTTGGCGCCATTTTCAGGTCACCGCTCGCCAAGAGGGGCAAGGGGGGCTAGTGTTTGCCGAGCTGAGGGCCGTTTGCGATCCCCAGGTGCGCCTCTGGGTCAACGCCGCCACCCTCAAAAACCGGGATCTCTGGCAGCCGGGCTGGACGCCGCTGGAAGACGGGATCCCCTGCGGATCTGGCTCTCTGGGGGTTCAGGGATCCCCGGATCCCTCTAGCGCTGTATTCTTCTAGCTACAAGACTTTTTTGAGGAGAAAACGATGCCCAGGTGTGATGTCTGTGGGAAAGAGCTCGGCTACGGCGACTATCCATGGGCCAAGCGCTGTACCAATCCCTACGGGAAGTCCCACCTTATCTGCTTCGACTGCTACAGCGGTTCCTCCTGTCCCATCTGCTCCTCTCCTCTCGAGTCGGCAGAATAGATAGCGGCAGTTTCACCTCTGCGGGGGGGAAGTTGGCAAAAGTCTCGCTGGTGTTCCCAAGGGAGCCGCAACAGTGCGTATTGGCCAGGGCTATGACATCCACCGCCTCGTAGAAGGGCGCCCCCTGATCCTAGGCGGGATCCGGATCCCTTATGAAAAGGGTCTGTTGGGCCACAGCGACGCGGACGTGCTCACCCACGCCATCATGGACGCCCTCCTAGGAGCCGCCGCCCTGCGGGACATTGGCTACTACTTTCCCCCGGAAGAGGAGCGCTGGAAAGGGGCAGACAGCATTCTCCTCCTGCAGCAGGTGGTGCAGTTGGTAAGCCAAGAGGGCTGGCGCATTGCCAACGTCGATAGCATCGTGGTGGCAGAGCAGCCCAAGCTCAAGCCCCACATCCCCGCCATGCAGGCTCGTCTAGCCGAGGCCATGCAACTATCGCCCAAACAAGTAGGCGTGAAGGCCACCACCAACGAAAAACTCGGCCCCATCGGCCAGGGGGAGGCCATGGCTGCCTTTGCCGTGGCCCTGCTGGTGGAACGCTGAGGGTAGCTGCTCCTGGGCTGGATCCCTACCTCACCGTTAGCTCCACATCCCCTGTGCTCCTAAGGACGTTGATCCCCACCCCTCCTGCCTGAAGATACAGGCCAATGTCCAGGGATCCCCGCCCCACCTGGATGTTCTCAAGAGTTACATAGGGCAGCCACAGGGGCAGGGTGGGCTGGGTGAGGCGCACCTGCTGGGCCAGCCCGTCGATCTCCAGGCCTAGGCAGGCTTGCAGC
>NZ_JANSIV010000071.1:0-6544 GCF_047502705.1 Synechococcus sp. H70.1 | reverse complement strand
AAACAACGGCGGGTCGTCCATAACCCACCCCAAGTTGGAGAACGCGGCGGTGCCAAAGCAAAATGGCAGAATGAGAGAGCCCCTCTCTTGCCGTTGCCCGGCAATCTTCTCCGGATTATGCTGTTGTTGCGTCTTTTCCTGGTGGTCTTGTGCGTGGCTTTAACAGGCTGGTTGTCTCCTCCCGCCAGCGCCCTCCTCAACGACGACCGCTACGACGGCAACATCTTTGCCCTCTACGGCTCCAACGGCGGCATGGTTCCGCCGCGCGTCTCCCTCAAGCAGGCAAAAGAACAAGGGATCCCGGCCCTCCTCGTGTACTACATCGACGACAGCAGCGATTGCAAAAAGTACGCTGCCACCCTAGCCAGCCTGCAAGTTCGCTATGGCCGGGCAGTCTATTTCATTCCCTATTCTGTTGATTCCCTCCTGCCTGGGGACGAGCGCGGCCAGTACTACAGCGGCCGAGTTCCCCAAACCCTTCTTTTTGACTCCCAGGGCAAGCTTGTCTATCAGTCCATCGGCAACCGTCCCATCACGGAAGTGGAAAACGCCATCCGCGCTCTCTTCCACCTGGATCCTCTTCCCCCAGGGGTGATCCAAGCTAAGCCCTTCAACGAAATTCAGACCGGATTTTCTCGCTTGCCCGCCACTGCAGCTAAGCCACAGCCGTGACCGCTCCCCCCGCTTCCCCAGATCCGCTTGAGGATCTGCAAGCCAAGCTCCAGACCTTGCAAGCACGGCTAGCCGACCTGCGCGAGCTGGAGCGCCTGTCCCAGCTTTCCCCTGACCAATGGGCCGAGCTGCAGGCGGAAGTCAGCCAATTGGAACAACGCCTGCAAGCCTATCTACTAGAAGTGTTTAACCCCGTTCCCGCCACCTTTTGGCAGGTGGTGCGCTTTGGCGGCCTGGGCTTGCTCCTTGGCATTGCCCTGCAGCGCTGGGTACTGGGCTAGCCCGCCTCTTCCTTTGCAAGCTAGTGCAGCTCCCGCTCTTGGGATTGCCACCAACACTTGAGAGGCCAGTACAAAGCCGGTGCCCACAGGCTACTTAAAATGGCCGATGTAAGGACATTGCGTTGATGGTTCCACCAGATGCTCTCCAGGGAGCGGGGGCCAGTGCTCTCTGCCAAGGAGCTGGCCAATCCGTCCCCTCCAGCCCCCGCCGGCGCAAAGACACTTAGCCACATCCATTGCAGCGCCATTAGCGTTTCGGCAATCACCACCATGCCAAAGACAATCAGAGCTATGGAGATAAAGTCCTCTTGCACATAGCGCTGTTTCTGCAACCTGGCCGCGAGGATCCCAACCACGGCTAGCCCCAGAGCATGGGTAGGATAAGGGTTAGTGAGGGCGTCCTGCAGGAACCCTAGGGTGATCCCGGCAACAGCCCCCTGCCAAGCTTTGCGCCGCACACTCCAGCACACCACCCAAATCAAGGGCCAATCGGGAGTCAGGCCCGCCAGCTCTAAGCCCGGCCCCCGCCACCAAGGAGCCACCGCTGCCAACAGCCCCGATAGAACGGTAACCAGCCAGTTGAGGTAGGGCTTAAGATTGGGAAGCCGCAGGTTGAACATAGGGGTAGACCAAGGCCCATTCCAGAAAACCTAGCGGCGCCGATAGTTCAACTGTAGCCTGCGGAGCAGGGCTAGCATCCAAGTTAACGGCTCGAACCGTTCCCACGACAATCCCCGGTGGGTAGAGGCTGCTCAGGCCTGAGGTGACCACTACATCACCCACCTCTACTTGGGGATTCTTATCAAAGAAGTCCAAAATGGCCTCCTGGCTGCCCGTGCCCCGCAGGATTCCCATCTGCCGGCTGCGGCTTAGCATCACCCCAACTCGACTGGTGGGATCGCTAATAAGCAGCACGCGACTGCTGTTAGGGGTTACCGCCTCAACCCGCCCAATCAATCCTCCTGGCGCCACAACCACGTCCCCTACCTTGACCCCTTGCTGGCTGCCGCGGTCAAGAGTCAGCTGCTGCCACCAGTGATCGGCACTGCGGCCCACCACCGCCGCTGGGATCCTCACCTGGGGGGGTCCTTGCTGAGCAAGCTGCAGCAGTCGCCTTAGCTCGCGGTTTTGGTGCTGCAGCTCGACTATTAGGGCCTGCAGCTCACGGCTAGCAGCCTGCCTGAGCACCTCCTCGGGATCTACCGCTGGACGGGCCAGGGCCGTAAGCCGAGTGTACAATTCCACCAACAGAGATCCCTTCGTTTGGCGCAGGCCTAGGGCCGCCCCTATGGCCAAAGCAGACAGGAGCAGCCCCCAACCCTTGCGCCTCCACCATTGGCGTAGCTGACCCAAGCTTTACCCCTCTCGAGCCTCGACTCCCACCCACCGTAGACCTGACGGAGGGCTGCCAGCAGGGATCCCCAGGAACCCTGCTAGGCTTTGAAACTAGCGCTCAACACTCGGCCCAAGGTTTTGAAGTCCTCCAAAACTCTCCCTGTGCCAAGCACCACGCAACTGAGGGGATCTGGGGCAACGTGAACCATGATCCCGGTTTCGTGGCTAATGAGAGCGTCCAGACCCTTGAGCAGGGCTCCGCCTCCAGCCAGCATGATGCCACGGTCAATGATGTCAGCGGCCAACTCCGGCGGCGTGCGCTCCAGGGTACGCTTGATGGCCTCTACAATGACCGAGAGGGGCTCGGCCATGCTCTCGCGGATCTCAGTGCTTTTTACCGTCACGGTACGCGGCAGGCCAGAGAGAAGATGCAGCCCCCGCACTTCCATGCTCAGTTCTTCTTGGGTGGGGTAGGCAGAGCCAATTTGAATTTTGATCTCTTCAGCGGTGCGCTCTCCAATGGTGAGGTTGTGGACTTTTTTCATGTACTGAATGATGGCTTCGCTTAGCTCATCTCCTGCCACGCGCACCGATTCGCTCAGCACGATCCCCTGCAGACTGAGGACAGCCACCTCGGTCGTGCCGCCGCCAATGTCGACAATCATGTTTCCTACGGGCTCCTGCACCGGTAGGCCCGCTCCAATTGCCGCTGCCACCGGCTCATCCACCAAGTACACTTCCCGCGACCCTGCTTGCAGAGCCGCCTCCATTACCGCCCGCCGCTCCACGCCAGTCACCCCACTGGGGATCCCAATGACAATGCGCGGCGCAATCAAGTAATGGCCTCCGTGCACCCGCTGGATGAAGTGCTTGAGCATCATCTCTGCCGTGTCAAAGTCGGCTATCACGCCGTCCCGCAGGGGGCGCACAGCAATGATGTTGCTGGGGGTGCGGCCCAGCATCTTTTTGGCCTCTTCCCCCACTGCCAGCAGCTGCTTGGTGTTTTGGTCAATGGCCACCACCGAGGGCTCTTGCAGGACAATGCCACGCCCGGCCACGTAGACCAGCGTGTTGGCTGTGCCCAAATCAATGCCCATGTCACGGGAAAAGCGGCTAAGTAGCCCCAGCACGGTAGGTTGCTCCGGTTGCTTTGTGAAGAAGCAGCACGTCTTGCTACCTACTATATCCAATCCTAGAAGAGAATCTCCTCCAGACCCTGGGGAGAAGCCAAACTGCAACTAGGAGCAAGAGGAGCCAGTTGCTATGGAGATCGCCGCAGCTTTGCTCAGTTTGGCCACCCCCAACTTACCTCGCTTGTTGCACTTTTATCAAGCCCTCCTGGGGAGCCCACCCCAGCTCCAGATTCCCCCTCAGGGAGAGCCCGTGTATGTGGAGTTTCGACTGCCAGGACTGCGACTGGGCCTCTACCACGACCGGAAGCTAGAGTTAGCAGCCCAAGGGGGGGCAGCCAGCCTCTGTCTGCAGGTGCAAGATCTTACTGGATACCTGGGATCCCTCGCGGCCTTGTTGGCCGAGCACCAGATTTCCCCCTCCCCTCTGCGCCAGGCTTTTCACGGCCAAGAGGTGGAGTTGCGGGATCCCGATGGCAATCGCATCGTGCTGCACCAGCCTTCGGCCCCTTTCTGGGAGGCACTGGCCTTAAGCCCCGTCCAACAAGACTCCCTATCCTAGGATCAGGGATCAGGTAGCGCCTGCAGGGAGTCTAGCCTCTGGTGGAAAATAGCCCCCCTCCGCAAGAGGGGGGAGCTATGAGGAGCCCAGCAACTGCTTCCTAGACTACGGCGGTCTTCTTCACCTGAGCCGACAGAGCGCCGGAGGCGTACTTAGCCGCCATCTCGTCCAAGGTAACGACGGGAATTTTGGTGCCGTGGCCAGCGCAGCCGAAGGCAATGTAGCGCTCAGCGCATACTTTCTGCATTTCCTTGATGGAAGGTTTGAGGAAAGAGCGGGGATCAAAGTCTTTCGGATTCTCGGCCAGGGCGCGGCGTACTGCAGCCGTAATGGCCAGGCGGTTGTCGGTGTCGATGTTAATTTTGCGCACCCCGTTTTTGATGGCTCGCTGGATTTCTTCGATGGGCACACCGTAGGTTTCGGGAATGGAGCCGCCGTACTGGTTAATGATGTCAATGAGTTCTTTGGGGACCGAGGAGGAGCCGTGCATCACCAGGTGGGTATTCGGCAGACGGCGGTGAATTTCAGCAATGCGATCGATGTCCAGAATGTCCCCTGTGGGCCGGCGGGAGAACTTGTAAGCGCCATGGCTGGTGCCGATGGCTACAGCCAGCGCATCCACCTGGGTTTGCTCGACAAAGTCCACCGCCTGATCCGGGTCGGTGAGCAGTTGGTCACGGCTGAGGGCCCCTTCGGCGCCGTGGCCGTCTTCCGCCTCACCGCGGCCCGTCTCCAGGGATCCCAGGCAGCCCAGTTCCCCTTCCACCGTCACGCCAACAGCGTGGGCCACCTTCACCACCTCAGCGGTGACTGCTACGTTGTACTCGTAGCTAGCCGGGGTTTTCGCATCTTCTTTGAGGGAGCCATCCATCATCACACTGGTGAAGCCGTTGCGGATGGCAGAGTAGCAGGTGGCGGGGCTGTTGCCGTGGTCTTGGTGCATGGCCACGGGGATGTGAGGATAGGTTTCCACCGCCGCCAGGATTAGGTGGCGCAAAAAGTGCTCGCCCGCATACTTGCGCGCCCCTCGAGAGGCTTGCAGGATGACCGGACTGTTGGTTTCATGGGCAGCTTGCATGATTGCTTGGATCTGCTCCATGTTGTTGACGTTGAAAGCTGGAATGCCGTAGTCGTGCTCAGCGGCATGATCCAGCAAGATCCGCATGGGAACAAGAGCCATCGCTTACCTCCTGAGGTGGTGACTGGATGCGTTTGAGGTTCACTTACTGTTAATCCTAAGGTATCTTCTACATTTTGCGGGACAGGATCCTAAGATTTGGGGATCTTGCTGCAGAATCCCTGCTCCCCTTGGCTCCAATGTCCACGCTTAAACGCAGCAGGCAGGCTGAGAGCTCCAGATACACTAGGAGTACTTTGTTTGTCCGGAGGCCTGAGAAAGTGCACCGCAAGCTGTGGCCGGTCTGGGGCGCCAAGCAAAGCCAAGATCGCTCCAGAGGGGAGCGAAGGAGACGGCGTTTGGCTCAAGGGATAGGCTGGGCCATAACCTGCTGGTCAGTGGGCCTTTCCGCCGCAGCTTGGGGGATCCCTGGGCAAGCACCAAATCAGGTGGCTGCCTGGATAAAAGACAACCCGGTGCTGCGGCCCCGTCCGGGCGAGACGCTCAGCATCCACCGGGTGGAGCCGGATGGATCCCGGTTTACCTTTTTGGCCTCGGTGGCTCCCCCGGGACGGATCATCAACCCGCTGGATCGGGAGACCATTCGCTCGGAACGGATGACCTTTTTCCGCCCGCAAGGGCTAACGGCAGAAGATCTCTTTCGGGCCATTCGCGAGGTCTATGGACCGGAGATTGCCACCGATTTGGACCAGGCAGTGGAGGTCATCCGCTACCCGGCTCCTGGAGCCCTGGCGGGTAATCCCGGCTACAGCCTTGCCTTGGCTACCCAAGGCGTGGTGCTGCGGGGAAAGCAATTGGTGTATTGGCTGGAGCTGACCCAAAACCCCGATGGCCGCGTGCAGCAAGGTCAGGTGTGGGTGTTCCAAGAAGAATGGCTTCCTAAGGTGGAAGGGGAGTTGGCCGAGCGCTTTCCCCTACAGGTGAGGAGCCGCTGAGCTGGCCCTCAGGCAGACGGAGGTTTGCGGCTGCCAGGATCCGCCTCTGAATTCAGCGGCAGCCACGTTGCCTAGGAGGGCTAGGCCATACTGACAGCCAGGGGGTAGGGGGGCACGGCTGTGGTTTTGCTGGTTGGCCTCACGTTGTTCGGCAGCGCTTTCTGCCTTTTTTGGGGACAGTTGTTGCTGGGCAAGTTGCTGCTGCCCCTGTGGGGGGGATCCCCACTGGTGTGGAATACCTGCCTGGTCTTTTTCCAGCTTGCTTTGCTGCTGGGCTACCTGTGGGCAGACCGGCTGGGGCGAGGGCTCGCTCCCGGCCTGGGCCTGCTGCTGCACGGGGGCCTCTTGCTGGTGGGGCTGAAGTTTTTGTCCTTTGAGTTCGGGATCCCTGGCCAATGGGAAGGGGCCTCCCCCTCCCTAGCCCTTTTGGCGGACTTGACGGCGAGGGTGGGAGTGCCGCTGGTTCTTCTGTCGGGGACGACGCCGTTGCT
>NZ_JANSIV010000070.1:0-1027 GCF_047502705.1 Synechococcus sp. H70.1 | reverse complement strand
GGTTAGCTTTGTTGCCGTCATAGCCCTGTTCCTGCGGCGCTTGCTGCTGCTTTGAGGAGCTTAGCTTCTCTGACCGGCATGATGCTTGTAGACAAAAAGGACAGCACTTCCTCCCTACAGCTAAAGCCAGCGGCCTTCGCGCCGCATTTTTCGGTAAAAGCACTCGCCAAGCTGGGAACTCAGTTTTAGCCTAGGGTTAACCTCAACGAATTATCCTAACGGAGAGGGCAAAAGCTCCCCCTGCCCCTCAGCGTTCCCTGGCTGGATGTGTCATGGCTCAACTGTTACAGGATCTGCGGTCGCCAGCTGCCCAGCCCAGCACCAGGCGCCGGAAGTCTTTTCCCTTGTCCTGGCGGCGCTGGATCCCAGAGCGCTGGTATGTCCACCTTGGCCTGTGGTTAGCCTGTTTGGCGTTGGGGTTTCCGGTGTTGTACGCCCTGATCGTGAGCACCCAAAACAACGCCGAGGTGTTTCGCTATCAATTTACCTTTGGCTCCTCGTTTGCCTTTAACTGGCAGCAGGTGATGGTGGCGCGCCACTTGGGCCACTACATGGTCAACAGCGCCATCGTGGCCACGGCCATCACGCTGGGCAAGACGGTTCTATCGCTGTTAGCGGGGCTGGCCTTTGTCTACTTCCGCTTTCCGGGCAAGGGGCTGGCCTTCGGCTTTGTGCTCATGACCTTGATGATGCCCACAGAGATCTTGATCATCGCCCTACTGCGGCTGGTCAGCAACTTGGGCTGGGGATCCACCTACTACGCCTTGATCGTGCCCTTTTTGGCCAGCGCCACG
The DNA here is from genome assembly GCF_047502705.1 of Synechococcus sp. H70.1. Lineage (NCBI taxonomy): Bacteria > Bacillati > Cyanobacteriota > Cyanophyceae > Synechococcales > Synechococcaceae > Synechococcus > Synechococcus sp. H70.1. Next base: position 233 of record NZ_JANSIV010000070.1, on the reverse strand, counting down.
TCCACGTTTTGGTTCCGCCAGCATTTTTCCAACATCCCACGCGAGCTGGCGGAGGCAGCTCAACTGGACGGGGCAAACCCGCTGCAATTTCTCACCCAGGTGCTGATCCCCCTGAGCTGGAATGCCATTGGGGCGCAGGCGGTGATTCACTTCGTCTACGCTTGGAATATGTACGTATTTCCACGCATGATCGTGCAAGGCCGGGAGCGGCAGGTAGTGGAGGTGGGGCGGCA
>NZ_JANSIV010000069.1:0-34933 GCF_047502705.1 Synechococcus sp. H70.1 | reverse complement strand
TTGTGGATGGGCTGCCGCGCGAAGTGCGGGCTGAAGGGATCCAAGCCCAACTGGATGAGCTGACCTTTCCCGGCAGCGCTGCCCAGCGGCAGGAGCTACAGGGGCTGGTCTATCAGTGGCTGCAACAGGTGCTCATTCCCAACCTGGAGGTAGATCCCCAGCGCACCGAGCAGCGGATTCGTGCCGAGCTGGAAAAAGTCGAGCCCGTCCTGATCTCGGTTGCGGAAAACCAGGTTATCGTGCGGGCAGGCGAGCCCATTACTCCTGAGGCGTTTCTGATCCTGGACCACTTTGGCTTTACCCAGCGCCGGATGAACGGCTGGGGCCTCGTGGGAGTAGCTGGCCTCATGGGTCTAGGCTTGGCTGTCTTTGTGCCGCTGCAGCGACGCCTGAAGCCGGGATTGCGCCGCCGCGATCGCCTGTTGATTCTGCTGCTTTCCTTAACAGCGCCCCTCTCGGCGGCTTTGTCCCAGCTGGAGTTCAACTCTCTACCAGCGGTGGGATTGTTGCTGGGCAGCTTCTATGGGGCGGGGCTGGGCTTGGTGGTGGTGGTAGGCCAGGCGTTGTTTTTACCTCTAGTTGCTGAGGCCACCTTGCTTGGCTTCCTGCCCTTGCTTTCTGCCAGTGGAGTGGCCTGTGCCCTGGCTGGGCGGGCCCGTTCCCGGGAAGAGCTGGCCTTGTTGGGGGGAGGGGCGGCGGCAGTGCAGATGCTAACCTATGGAGCCCTCAGCTTGGCTACCCGTGGCAGCCTTGACCTATTGGCCATGGCTTTGGGAGGGGGGATCACGCTGGGGTGGAGCATTGTGGCCCTGGGAGCCAGCCCCTACCTGGAGCGCCTGTTCGATCTGGCCACCCCCATTCGTCTCATCGAGCTAAGCAACCCCAACCGCCCCCTGCTGCGGCGGCTGGCGGCAGAGGCCCCTGGCACGTTCCAGCACACCCTGTTTGTAGCCACCTTGGCGGAACGGGCGGCCCAGAAGCTCAATCTCAACGTGGAGCTGGTGCGCACAGGCACCCTCTACCACGACATTGGCAAAATGCTGCAGGCCCGCTACTTCATCGAAAACCAGATGGGCGGCCTCAACCCCCACACGCAACTGGACGATCCCTACCGCAGCGCTCAAATTATCAAGGCCCATGTCAGCGATGGGCTGCGGCTGGCCAAGCAGTACAAGTTGCCCACCGCCGTCCAGGCTTTCATTCCTGAACACCAGGGAACGATCTTGATTGCCTATTTCTACCATCAGGCTCAGTTGAAAGCGGGAGGCCAGCCGGTTCCTGAGCAGCCTTTCCGCTACGATGGCCCGATCCCCCAAAGCAAGGAGACAGGGGTGGTGATGCTGGCCGATGCCTGTGAGGCGGCCCTGCGCAGCATGACCCTGAGCGATGGCTTTGGCCCAGAGGTGCTGGAGCGGGCCAAGGCTGTTATCTGCAAAATTGTCCAGGCCCGTTGGCAGGATGGCCAACTGGTCGACAGTGGCTTGACACTCGAGGATCTGGAGGTAGTGGCCGAGGCCTTTGTGGAAGTTTGGCGAGAGTCCAACCACGAGCGCATCCCCTACCCCAGTTCCCCACCGCTGCCGGAGCCCAACTCTGCCCAGGTCGAGGTGCCCCTATTGATCACCCCTTCGCCGGGATCCTCCTAGAGGCGCTGGGTAGGTGGAGAGCCGTCTAGCTCTAGGGGTTATCCCTCGGTACGATAGGGGATCGTTAGCGCGCCGGTGGCGCGGAGCAGTCTTGCCAAGCAAGGCAGCTGAGCATTTCTGCTGGATCCGCGCTCCAGCTCCTGCTTGGGATGCTTTTCGGTGTTTTTTGGGGTGGTCGGCTGAATGCCTCATGGAGCTCCTGCTTCGTCCAACCAGCTGCAAGTTTCGGCAGCCCCTATTCAGATCCCGCCTCTGTCTCAGCCCAGCCCTGTGCAACTTTCGCTGGTCATCCCCACCTACAACGAGGCCTCCAGCATAAGCAGCCTAATCCGGCAGGTGTGTACCCATCTGGACAAAATCCTGCCTGGGGCCTACGAGCTAATTGTGGTGGATGACAATAGCCCCGACTACACGGCCAAAGTGGCCCAAGAACTGCAAGAAGAATTCCCGCAACTGCAGGTTATCTGCCGCCACCAGGAACGGGGCCTGGCTACCGCCGTGTTACGGGGATGGCAAGTTGCCCGCGGGGAGGTACTAGGGGTGATGGATGGCGACTGGCAACATCCGCCGGAGATTCTCCTCAAGCTGTGGCCCCTCATCCAAGAGGGAGCAGACCTGGTGGTGGGCAGCCGCTACGTGGAGTCGGGAGGAGTGAGCCACTGGAATTTGGGCCGGCGCCTCGTCTCTCGGGGAGCTCAAGCCATCGGGCTGGTTTTGCTGCCAGGGATCTTCAGGCGGGTGTCGGATCCGCTCAGTGGCTTGTTTCTGGTCCGACGCCAGGCCATTGCCGGGATCCCCCTCAGTCCCAAGGGCTATAAGCTCTTGATCGAGGTGCTGGCGCGGGGCCGGGTGAAAACCATTGCTGAAGTCGGCTACGTCTTCCAGGAGCGCCAAAACGGCGAGAGCAAAATCCAGCTGCAAACCTGTCTTCAGTATCTCCACCATCTCATCCACCTGCGCTTCTCGCTGGGACAGGTGGGATCCTTTTTGCGCTTTAGCACGGTTGGCCTGTCTGGCACCTTTGTGGATATGACGTTGCTGTATTTGCTCCACGATCCCAGCAACTTAGGGTGGGATCTGGCTATCAGTAAATTCATTGCCTCTGAGGTGGCCATTCTCAACAACTTTCTCTGGAATGACCTGTGGACGTTTCGCCATGTCACCCAGCTACAGCCAGGCCTCTGGAATCGTCTGAAGCGATTGGTCAAGTTTAATGTTATTTGCTTAATTGGCCTGCTGCTTAACTCTTCGTTGTTGATCTTGCTGAGTGAGCACCTAGGCATTCACTACCTGCTGGCTAACTTAATGGCAATTGGCATTGTGGTCTTTTGGAACTTCTACCTTAACGCCAAGCTCAGCTGGCGAGCGCCAAGTTAGACAGTGGCGGTGGCTAGGGGGAATTGGGGCGGATCCCTTCCAGGGCAATGATCTCCTGGATTACCGAGCGAGCCACGGGAGCTGCCGTTGTCGAGCCAAAGGCATCCTCCCCCTTAGGCTCGTCGATCACCGCCAAAATCACATACTGCGGCCGAAGGGCTGGGAAGTAGGCCACAAAACTGGTGATGCGCTTGCCGGGCAAGTAGCCTCCCTGGGGCCCAACTTTCTGGGCAGTGCCCGTTTTACCGCCAATCTCATACCCCTCGATCTTGGCCAATTGCCCGGTGCCAAAGTCCACCACATCCCGCATCTGGATGCGCACTGCCAACGTGGCCTCCTCCGACAACACCCGCACGGGCGTCAGTTGGGGAGGGGCCCAAACGAGGGTGTCGGTATCCTTCTCCACCAAGCCGCGCACCACATGGGGCCGCACCTTTAATCCGCCGTTGGCGATGATGCAGTGCAAGGTAGCTAACTGCAGAGGAGTGAGGGCTATCCCCTGGCCAAAGGCGACGGTGGCCCGCTCCACCGGCACAGTTAGAAACTGCCGCAGGGGTTTCAGGCGACTGGGGGGCTCAAAGGGCAGATCCACACCGCTGCGCTCATTGAGTCCTAGCCGTAGAAGGGCATGGTAGTACTGGCGGGGATCTAGCTTTTGCATCAGGTGCACCATGCCCACGTTGCTAGACAGGCGCAGAATCTCGGCAACACTTATCCAGCCATGGGCACCCCGCTGGCGGTAGTCGTGGTTTTGGATGGGCCAGCGGCCAATCCAGATCTGCCCCGCGTCGTAAACCCGTTCCTCAGCAGTGAAGGCTCCCGCATCCAGCCCAATAGCGATATTGATGGGCTTGAAGGTGGATCCCGGCTCGTACAGGTCTGTGACGGCCCAGTTGCGAAAAAGGGCGGGGTCGTACTCGAAGTAGCGGTTGGGATCGTAGGTAGGTTCACTCACCAGCGCCAGGATTTCCCCCGTCTGGGGTTGGAGGACAATCACTGTGCCCCGCAGGGCTCGAAACCGTTCCAGTTGCGTTTTCAGGGCAGCGCGGGCAGCCCGCTGCAGGCGCATGTCTAGGGTCAGTTGCAGCACCGTCTCGCCAGATTGCAGCAGCCCTTCCGGCACCTCAGCAGCCAACAACTGGCCGTAGCCATCTCGAGGAACGGTAACTGGCTGAACTCTCCGCTCCAGCAGTGCCTGTTGAGAATACTCCACTCCCGCCTGGCCCCGGTGGTCCAGATCTACATAGCCCACCACCTCAGCGGCCATCTCCTTTTGGGGATAGACCCGCTGCCGTTCGCTCACCAGCTCCAGACCGTCCAGATACAAGGCCTGAATTCGCTCCGCCACTTCTGGGGCCAGCCAGCGCTCCAGCCGTACCGAGTGAGTAGCCGACAACTGCTGAGTCAATTCCTCAACTGGCCGCCGCAGCAGAGGAGCCAGAGCAGTGGCAATCTCCTGGGGGGTGCGCTTGCCAAAAAGGCGAGGGTGGGCCCAAAGGGTGTAGACGGGCCGATCCACAGCCAAGAGCTCCGCCTGCTGGCGGGCAAGGGAGTGGCGATCCACAATCGAGCGGCGGGGGAGGAAGGGTCGGAGCTGAGCCCGCTGCTGGGCCTCGGCTCGCTGCTTTAGGGTTGGCCCCTGGTGGTGTTGCAAATAGGCCAAACGGGCCCCCACTCCCATCAGGGCGATGGCCAAAGCCAAGCCCACTACCGCAAGGCGGAAGTCCAGTTGTTGGCCTGTTGGGATCTGATCCCCCCAAAGCCGCGCCAGGCGAGCTCCCTCAGCCCGGTGGCGGCGCCAGCGGGCAAGTTGCCGGCTGTTCTGTAGAGGTTGCCGGCCCAAGCCGGCCCTCGACTTGTCCTCCACTGCTGCCTTTGGGTAGATACCACCGTTAGTTTGCCGCCCATCCTCTCTTCTGGCCAGCGTTTTAGCGAGGGGCGGCTACCCTTTAGAGCGGATGTTTGAAAGGTAGGTGGAAGGGAGCTGCTTCCCCCCTGAGCTCGATTAGCTTGCAGTTGCACTTCTTGCAAAGTTTGCCAACGATTTTGGCCAGCCGCGCTAGCCTTTTGCTGGTAGCAGCGGCAGCAAGGACGGCTGCAAGAGAGCTGTCTTTGTCGAAGACCTGCGCAATAAGGACCGACCTGCTAAGCCGCAGCAGGGGGCTAAGTTGTCCAAGCCTTGGCTCCTGCGGGGGGCTTCTAGGCCGCGTGGTTCAACTCTACGATGGCGCTAGCCTAGGCCTTTGCTCATCAAGCAAGTGGGCCTAAGAAACGCGAATCTGGGGCAACCTAGAGGAAAAGCCCCCACGGGGCGCCTGGGGGAAGCTGTAGCCCCAACTCCAAGGCCTACGGCCTACTGAGGCGAGGGGATATTTAAAGCTGCGCCGCACTCTCGGCGGCGGAGCTCCCCACAGCTATAGCCCCAGGCAGGAATGCCGAGGCTTGCGCTCTTTTCTGGTCAGCGGGCTGTAGGTCGTAGCAAGCTAGGGGAGGGCTGAGTTTGTTGAGAACGCCATGCCCAAAGCCTACGCCTCTGCCAGCCTACGCCTTGGAATCGCTGCCACCCTGCTGCTGGGGAGTCTGGCCAGCTGGCGCCAGGATCGCCTCTTGGCGGTGATGGGCCTGGCCAGTGCAGCGGCAATTTCTGCCTTCACCCGCCCAGCCCTCTTGGCCTACAACCGCGGTCGCGAACGGTGGCTCAACCGGGATCTGCTAGGGGCCATCCAGCAGCTTAGCCTGGCGCTGCAGCAGGATCCCCGTCTAGCCAATGCCTACCTCCTGCGGGGTCAGGTTCACCTCGAGCTCGGCCAGCCTCCCCAGGCGCTGGCGGACTTCGACCAAGCGGCCCAGTTGCTCCCCCACCGCCCAGAGCCCTATTTCTACCGCAGCCTCATCTGCCAAGCGCGAGGGGATCTGCAAGGGGCAACCGCCGAGTTGACCAAGCTAGTGCGGCTGCAGCCCCGTCCTCCCCACCATCTCCGCCTGGCTGAGCTGTACCTGCAGCAGGGATCTCTACCTTCAGCTCTGGCTCACTTGGATGAGGCAATTGCTCGCGATCCCACCTGGGCGCCCGCCTATGCCTGCCGCGCCAAGGTGTACGGCTACCTGGGGGAGTGGGAGGCAGCGGTAGCTGACTGGTCCCAGGCCATCCGCTGGGATCCCTCGCCAGCCCATTACTATTGGCGGGGCGTCGCTTACACCTGGGCTGATCGCTATTTTGAAGCGATTGCTGACTTCAGCCGCAGCCTAGAGGCAGAGCCCGGCCAGCCCTATGCCCTCTACCTCAGGGGCAATCTTCTCTACGAGCTGGGGGAGATCAAGGCTGCCCTCGACGATTACGAGCAGGCCTTTCGCCTAGAGGCCGGCGGCCATCCCCTTGCTCTTGCGGACGAGTACGGTCTCTACGGAAGGGGACTGGCTTACCGGAACATGGGAGACCCCGAGACAGCCATTGCCAGTTGGCAAGCTGCCTTGCACCTTGGCTGCCAGCGCCACAACCCGGTCCTGCAAGAGCAGGTCCAGCGGGCTTTGCGGCAACTATGAGGATGAGGAGGGATCCTAGGCTGGCGGCTGCGAAATTGGCGTAAAATTCGTACCAGCTCATCGCCCCTCCTTCTGTGGCTGCCGTGAAACACACCCTCAGCGCTCTTGTGCAGGATCAGCCCGGGGTCTTAACCCGCATTGCCGGCATGTTCGCCCGCCGGGGCTTCAACATTGACAGCCTCACCGTCGGACCCACCGAGCGGCCTGGGATCTCTCGCATCACTATGGTGGTGCAGGGAGACGAGCACGATGTGGAGCAGCTAACCAAGCAGCTTTACAAGCTCATCGAGGTTCTAAAAGTAACGGATATTACCCACGTCCCCTGTGTAGAACGGGAGCTGATGCTGGTCAAGGTCAATGCCAGCATTGAGACCCGCTCTGCCATCCTGGACGTGGCGCAGATGTTCCGGGCCCGCATTGTGGATGTGGCGGAAGAGTCGTTAACGTTGGAAGTCACCGGGGATCCAGGCAAGATGGTGGCCATCATTAAGATGTTGACTAGCTTTGGCATTCGGGAGATTGCCCGCACCGGTCTAGTGGCTCTCACCCGCGAGTCAGGGGTCAATACTGAGTACTTGAAGCAGCATCCCAGCGCTGCTGTTGTCTAGCGGGCTTGGCCAAGACAGTGGGGAGTTGGAGATGCTAAAAGAAAGGGCCACGGTAAGTTGCAGGCGTTGCCGGCTGAGTCTTCTGGCCATTGTTTTGTTGGGGCTCCTAGCAGGCTGTGCTCCCAGACCACCCAAGTCGGTGGTGCAACAGGCCTTGGCCTACCAGCTGACTCACCTGGCGGGGCCGGTTGCCTCGTTGGTGGGCAGCGATCGCTTGGCAGAGCATCTGGAAGTGCAGGATGTCCGCATCCAGCGGGATCGCCGGGAGCCTTTGCTCTTGACTTCAGGAGAAACCCTGGAGGGCCACCACCTCAGCGGCACCTACACCCTCCTTGTGAAGCCACCGGGATCCCGCCGCCCCTACCGCCGCAAGGGGGATCCCTTCCAGCTCACCTTGGCCCGTCAAAAAGTCAAACAGGCAGAGTCCCAGGGCCCAACTGAGCAATGGCTGTTGGCCTATGCCTCTGCCGGTGGCAAGAGGTGGGAAGTCGTCAATTTCTTGCCCCAGCCAGCGCCACCGTCAGAGGTGTCCCCTGAGGAAGCAGAAACACCCTCTTCTGGAGCCTCAGCGTCGTAACCTCGCCTAGCGCAGCGTGGCTGCCCCCCAAACAAACAGCCCATCCACCACCAGGGTATTCAGCACTGCTCCGGCAAAGGCCCAGTGGTGCAGTCGCCGGGATCCCTGAATGACCCCCAGGCCAACCCCAAGGAGCAGAAGGCCCAAGCCAATGCCCCAAGCCATCCCCAAAGGGGTGGCCATTTTGTCGAGTGCAGCCCTAAAGGGGACGGCCGCTTGCTCCAGCCGCTCCAACTGCATCGCCTGCCGCCACTCCGGCCCTAGCCCTAGCAAGTGAATGTAAAGATCTGTCACTGCCGTGCCCCACAGGGAGCCGAGATAAAACCAGGTGCCGATGGGGGCAAAGCGTTGCCGTGCCCCCCACCAGACAATTGGGATCCCTAAAGCTTCCACCGGCATGTGCCAGAGGGGCTCCCAGCGCAGCCAGCCCCAGTAGAGGGAGCCTGCTAGCCAAGTCAGCGTGAAGCCATAGAGCAGATCCCCCCAGACGCGGGTGCGGGGCCGTGAGTAGAGCCGCAAGCTAAGGCCCAGCCAGCCTACAGCCATCGCCAAGCTCAGCCAAGGGGCAGAGCGCACCAGGGGCGCTTCCACAAAAACGGGTAGGCCCACCAGCATAGCCGCCGCTCCTCCAACGGCGTGGTGAGACCTAAGGGATCCAAAACGCTTTTCCGCAAGAAGGGGTAAAAAAGGTGGAGAAGGCAAAGCGCGATATTAAGAAACTTCACAGCAGTTAACATAGCACCTTTTCTGCGCTCTCCTCCGCCTAGTGGGTCCTAGCAGCCCTCGCAGCAGGGATCTTGGCGGGTCGAGGCGGCCTGAGGTTGGCAGGGCCTCTCCAGAGGTGGCAGGGTGGAAAGGAAGCTGCTGGCTAGAAGAAATCCTATGGACTTGCTGTTGGCCGGAGATATTGGGGGTACCAAGAGCAGCCTCAGCCTCTTCGATGCCCAAGATCTCAATCACAGCCTCTACCACCGCCGCTACGCCAGCCAGAGCTATCCCCACCTCACCCCACTGGTGCTGGAGTTTCTGGCCCAGGCGCGGCAGGAGCTGGGGCGAGATCCCCAACCGGTTGCTGCCTGCTTTGCTGTGGCTGGCCCAGTGATGGAGGAAAAGCAAGGGGACGGGGGCCCACAAACGGCCAAAATCACCAACCTGCCCTGGAGCCTGCACTCAAGCCAATTGGCCGGAGAGCTGGGGATCCCGCGCCTAGCTTTGATCAACGACTTCAGCGCCGTAGGCTATGGCGTGCTAGCGCTGAGGGAGGGGGAGCTGGAGACTTTGCAAGCGGGGGAACGGCAGCCGCGGGCGCCCATTGGAGTCATTGGAGCGGGCACAGGGCTGGGGCAGGCCTACCTCACCTGGGGAGAAGGTGGCTACCAGGTCCATGCCAGCGAGGGAGGACATGTGGACTTTGCCCCGCGCACCCCTCAGGAATGGGAGCTGCTGCAGTACTTGCAACAGCGATACGGGCGTGTCTCCACCGAGCGGGTGGTCTCCGGCCAGGGGATCGTAGCCATCTACCAGTTTTTGCGGGATAGTCGCTGGGCCCAGGGAGAGGAGCAAGTGCTAGCCCAAATTGCCGCCTGGGAAAAGGGGGCCGGTTGGATTGATCCAGCCGCTGAAATTGCCAATGCCGCCCTGGAGGGACGGGATCCCCTCGCTAGGGAGTGTTTGCGGCTGTTCATTGGCCTCTACGGAGCGGCTGTCGGCAATTTTGCCCTGCACCTGTTGCCCCGCGGTGGCCTCTTCCTTGCCGGTGGGATTGCCCCCAAGCTCTTGCCCCTGTTGAGGCAGGGGGAGTTTCTGGCAGCCTTTTTGGATAAGGGGCGAATGCGGCCACTGTTGGAGCAGCTGTCGGTGCAGGTGGTGGTCAACGAGCAGGTGGGTTTGAGGGGGGCTGCCCGCTATGCTGCTACTTTGCTGTAGGTGACCCCCTCTCCCGCGGGGGGAGGTTTAAGCAGGACAGGAACTGGCTGCCCTGCCTAGGGCCCATTCCCCCTGGCAAGGGTCCTCTTTTCTGCTGCCAAAAACAGTTGGGCCCGCCAAAAGCAGGCAATGGATTTGCTGTCCAAATCGAGGCCAAAACGGGCCCTTTCTGTAAGTTCATCAGGAGAAAACTCGACAACAGTAATGTCTTCGTCTTCATCCCTGGCGGGAGGAGAATCCAGCACTTCCAGATCCCGCGCTAGATAGGCATACATAATCTCGCTGGAATAGCCGGGGCAGAGATAAAATTGGCCGAGCGAATCCCAGCGGTGAGCCCGCAGGCCAGTTTCTTCTTCCAGCTCACGGCGAATGGTTTCGTCCGGCTGTTCCCCCGGCTCGACAGTACCGGCAGGAAATTCGTAAAGGTAGGAGGCGACAGCAAAGCGATACTGGCGAATGCAGACAAACTTGCCTTCGGCAGTCACTGGCACGGCCACCACGCCACCGGGGTGGATGAGGTACTCCCGCTCTCCCTCTGTCCCGTTGGGAAAGCGCAAACGCTGGCTAACAAAGGTGTACTTGTGGCCTTGAAAGCGCAGGCGCTCGCTGAGGATCTGCGATGGAACTTGCATAGCCAAGATTTCCTAAAGTAAAGAAGGTAGAGCCGCCCTTAGCCCGGTAGCCTCTGATCCTAGGGCAACTGGGCAGGTCAGAGGGATCCGCTCTGGGATAGATCCCAACTTGCAGGCCATGGTTTACCCTCCCTTGAAAGAGTTTCTTGCCCTCACTGGCCAGGGCAACTTCATCCCGGTGTACCAGGAATGGGTAGCGGACTTGGAAACGCCCGTCTCTGCCTGGTACCGGGTCTGCGCTGGGCAGCCCTACAACTTTCTGTTGGAATCAGTGGAGGGGGGGGAACAGGTGGCCCGCTACAGCTTCCTCGGCTGCGCTCCCCAGTGGGTGCTAGAGGTGCGCGGGGACCAGGCCCTGCAAATCCACCGCGACGGTCGGCAGGAGCAGCACCAGGGGGATCCGTTTGCCATCTTGGCCCGCTGCCTGCAGCCCTATAAGCCAGTGCACCTGCCGGAGTTGCCCAGCAGCATTGGCGGGCTCTTTGGCTACTGGGGCTATGAGCTCATTCGCTGGATTGAGCCTAGGGTGCCTATCTATCCCTGGCAGCCGGGAGATCCTCCTGACGCCATCCTAATGCAGGTGGACAGCATCCTCATCTTCGACCAGGTGAAGCGCAAGATCTGGGTGGTGGCCTTTGCCGACACGCGCCAGCAGCCGGCGGAGCAGGCTTACGCCCAAGCTTGCCAGCGGGTGGAAACGTTGGTGCAACAGCTTAGCGCCCCCCTTTCCCTCTCCCACCTTAGCCTTAACTGGAAGCCCCACCTACCGGATCAGATTCCTCCCAGCACCCTCAGCCGCGACGCCTACTGCCAGGCAGTGGAGCGGGCCAAAGAGTACATCCGCGCCGGCGAGATCTTTCAGGTGGTCCTCTCGCAGCGCTTCACCACTCCTTTTGCCGGGGATCCCTTCCAGCTCTACCGCTCCCTACGGCTCATTAACCCTTCCCCCTACATGGCATTTTTGCAGTTTGGCGATCTCTGCCTTGTCGGCTCCAGCCCGGAGGTGATGGTCAAGCTTAGCCGCGTTGGGGAAGAGCGCATTGCCACCGTGCGTCCCATTGCTGGCACCCGTCCCCGCGGCGCCACCCCTGCCGAAGATCGCCAGTTGGAGCAGGAGCTGTTGGCAGATCCCAAGGAGCGGGCGGAGCACGTCATGCTGGTGGATTTGGCCCGCAACGACCTGGGGCGGGTCTGCCGCCTGGGATCCGTGCAGGTGGACGACCTAATGCAAATTGAGCGCTACAGCCACGTGATGCACATTGTCAGCAACGTGGTGGGGCAGTTGGATCCTCAGTACAGCGCCTGGGATCTGCTGCGGGCCACCTTCCCTGCCGGCACGGTGACCGGTGCCCCCAAGATTCGCGCCATGCAGATTATCCACGAACTGGAGAAGTGCCGCCGCGGCCCCTATGCCGGCGCCTACGGCTACTACGACTTTGCTGGCCAACTGAACACTGCCATCACCATCCGCACCCTGCTGGTTCACCGCGGCCGGGTGAGCGTGCAAGCTGGGGCAGGCATCGTGGCTGACTCCGAGCCAGAGCGGGAGTACCAAGAATGTTTGAACAAAGCGCGGGGCATGCTCATGGCTGTAGCCAGTTTGCAGGAAGGCCAGGGTGGCGCAGCTGCGCTCTAGCGCTGCCGCGGACCTCAGTGGGACGGAGTCCTTACTGAAGAACAGGGGCGAGCAACCCAAGCCAAGTACTCCCCTTTTACCTCCAGCCAGCCACCCCCAGGATAGTCGGGGCTGCGGCTACGGCGACCTGCTTTGAGGAGCCGGATCCCCGCTTCCACTTGCTCAAAGGTAGGGTGATGGGGGATCAGCAAAGACAAAAACTTAAACATGACCTGCCGCTGCAGGGCGAGGGGAGCAGCTCGCAAGGGATCCCGTCGCAACCCTGGTAGGGCTGGCTCGTACACCTGCGGCCACAGTTGCGCAGCTTGCGCCACCACCAGTTCATGTTCCGCTTTTAGCAAGGTGGCGGCCCGATTCAGGGCTTTTTCTACCTGAGGGTTAAGGTGCTGCTTGAGATAGGGCATCACCTCCAGGCGGATCCGGTTGCGCCCGTGCGCCAAATCTTGATTGCTGCGATCTGGCCAGACCGGCAGTTGGTACTGACGGCAAAACTCCTCTGTTTCCCAACGGAAAAGGCCCAGCAGCGGTCGCACCAACCAGGCAGAGGCCGGATCCCGCTCGTCTAAACGCCGCTGCCAATCCAGGCTGGCTAGCCCAGCCGCTCCCGTGCCCCGCAGCAGGTTCCACAAGAACGTCTCTGCGCGGTCACTGGCTGTGTGCCCTGTAACCACGGCCTGGCAATTCCAGGCGCGCGCCCATTTATCCAACTGTTGGTAGCGCCAAGCCCTGGCCCCCGCTTCATCCCAGCGGATGGGATCGGCAGTTTCGACGGCGTGGGGGAGGCCCTGCTGGTGGAGCCACTCTTGCAAAAAGTGGGCACAGGCTGTTTCCTCCTCCGACCAGCGGTGGTTGCAGTGCAAGACAAAAATCTGCCAGTTCCAGCGCGGCTGCAGATCGCGCAGGATCTGGAGCAGACAGAAAGAATCCTGCCCCCCGGAAAAGGCCACCAGCAGCCGCTGGCCGGGGCAAAGCAGTTGCCGCTCTCGGATGGCACACTGAACCCGCAGGTGGAGAGGAGAGAGTCTAGCCACGGTGGGGTACTGCTCCCAGGCAACCCGCTTCTAGACTTGCTAGGCTAGGGCCCGCGTGAGATGGGAGGCCACCGTCTGCACAGCTGCAATGCTGCGCTCGTAGGCCATCCGCGTTGGCCCCAGCAAGGTGACCGTCCCCAGGGGCGCCGAGCGACGGCGATAGACCGAGGCGATCACCGTGCAGTGGCGCAGGGATTCCAGCGGATTCTCGCTGCCAATGTAGATGATCACAGGGATGTTGTTGTGGGAGGGATCCCGCTCGGGATCGGCAGAGGAGGAAGGCTTCTTGGCCAGCGGGGCAGAAAGAGCAGCCCCGTCCTGGCAAGCTGGGGTGCTGGCAGCATAGAGCCCAATCATCCCCTGCAGTTGCTCAGAGCCCTCCTCAATCAACCGGGCCACTGCTTGCACCCGCTGCGGCTGGGAAAACTCTGGCTGCCGCATCAGCTCCGTCATGCCTGCACTAAACACAGGCCCCAAAGAGGGCCGTAGATAGCGCTGAACCACCAAACGCAGCAGTTGCTGCAGCCAATGGCTGTAAGCGCGAAACTCTTTGTCCAGCTCTAGCCAGCTCAGGTCCTGCAGCTCGGCAAAGGTCTTGCCCCGCAGCTTGAGGGTGAGAAAGTTGCTAAGTAGCTGCAGCTCGTCTTCCAGATCCTCGTAGCGGTTTTCAGGCCGTTCCGGTGGACTGACCAAGGCTGAATGGGCTTGATAGGAATCGGTAACCACCACCACCATCACCCGAGCTGGTCCTACCGACAGCAACTGCACGTGGTGAATGGCTACCACTGGCCCCTGAGGTGGGGTGATGAGGGCAATGCAACCGCTCACCTGGGCCAAAAGCTGCGCTACTCGCTGGAGGAAACTGTCGAGGTCGTCTCCCAGCTCACGACTGACCTGCTCCAGCAACTGCTGCAGCGCCGGATGGGGCTCTGGAGCGTCGTTGGGGATCCCCTCCATGCAGCCGGAGGTCAACAAATCGTTGACATAAACCCGATAGCCAAAGTCAGAAGGGATCCGACCGGCAGAGGTGTGGGGCTGGAACAGCAACCCCGCCTGCTCAAGGGTGGCTAAGTCGTTACGAATGGTGGCTGTGCTTACCCCAAAGTTATACGACTGAGCCAAAGTCTTGGAACCGACAGGTTCAGCCGTCGCAATGTAGCTGCGCACTGTCGCCCAGAGAATCTTCCGCTGGCGGGGAGTCAGTTCGAGTTTCATGGCTACTCAAAAGAACTTAGTCAACCCGTATCTCAAAGCAGACTGCTAAGCAACCGGTAAGTTCGCTTGCAACAAACCCATTGAGGGCTGAGAGGCCAATCTATGGGATACCAATCTAAACGAAACTTTAAGTCTACCTAATACTCCGTATTGATAATTAACCTGGTCCTCGTGGACTGCCTAGCAAAGGGAGCAGCAGACTCCCAAGAGGGAAAAGCTGGGGTCACCCTAGGTTTTTACCCAGGGCAGCTACCTCTATCCTTTGTAACCTTTTGTTCCGAGGTTACTCCAGCAGCACGGCCTTAGCAGCGGCTGACCTTGGGATGACTGCAAGGGGGAAGACACCGCGCCGCATTATGCCTCCCAAAGTGGGCGGCTTAGGGCAACGCCACTGAGGCTTGGATAGGTTCTTTTTCCAGCTCTGGCCAGGGAAATTGGGACCATCCACCTTTGGGAGTTGTCGGATGTCGGATCGCGAGAGCCTCTTGGGGATGGGGGTACAAGGCTTGGGACTTAACCTTTCCGGGCTGGCGCTGTTGGTTGCAGCAGGCACTGCCTTTGGGCCTCTCAGTTGGACAGGGGTGGTGGCGGTGATGCTGAAGCTCATTGGGGATAGTCAACTGCTGTGCGGCTACTGGCATGGGCAGAGCCGGCGGCAAGAGGGAGAAGGGGAGTTGCTGCAAGCAGAGGCAGAGACTTGAGGGATCCTATCGCAGCTGGGCCACCGTTACGCCGGTACCCCCATCCTGGGGATCCGCCGGGGCAAACCTCTGGACACGCGGGTGATTTTGGAGGTAGGCCTGGACGCCGGCCCGCAGGCGTCCCGTGCCGTGGCCGTGGATGATCCAAACCGGGCCAGGAGGGGCTTGGGCAAAGTGCTGTTCCAGAATCGCCTCGGCATCGGCTACAGTTTTCCCCCTTAGGTCAAGGGTGTTGCGGCTGGTGCGCAGGTTCAGGGGAGCAGTGGTGGGCGGAGGGGAGGGAGGAGCTTTGGGGCGCTGGCGCTGTTTGGCCTGATGTTCATCGATGGGATCCAACTGGCCCCGCGGCACCGTGAACTTGAGGATGCCGCTGCGCACCACATACACCTCCCCTTCGACGGCAATGACCTCTCCTGTCTGTCCCAGGCCCCGCAGCCGCACCCGATCCCCCACCTGCGGCACAAACTCGGTGTCCACAGGTAGAGGTGCCGGCAAGTAGCGTTCGCGGATTTGCTGGAGATGGGCGGTTACCTGGCGGGGATCGTCCCCCTGTTGCAGCTTGCGAATGGCGGCGGCTACCTCTTGGCGGGCAGCAGCCAGCAGAGTTTCCAGCCCCTGGCGCTGCTGGTATTCCAGTTGCGCTTCTCGCTCGGCCAGCCGCTGGCTGCGCTCTTGCATTTGGCGGTAGAGGGTCTCTAGCTCTTGGTGCAGGGATCCCACCTGAGCTAGCCGCTCTTCCAAGTGAGCCCGCTGCGCTTCCAACCCAGCAATTACTTTCTCCAGTTGGCTTTCTCCCTGCAGATACCGCTGGGCCCGCTGCAGGATCTCCGGATCCAATTGCAGCCGCCGGGCAATGGCAAAGGCGTTGGAGCGGCCCGGGATCCCCCACAAAAGGCGGTAGGTAGGGGCCAGCGTAATCTCGTCAAACTCCACCGAGGCATTTTCAAAGCCGGGGTGCTGGTACTTGAGAGCTTTTAGCTCGCCGTAGTGGGTGGTGGCCAGGGTAAGCAGGGCTTTCTCTGAGAGATACTCCAATAGCCCAGCTGCCAGGGCAGCGCCCTCCGTGGGATCTGTGCCCGCCCCCACCTCGTCCAGCAAAACAAGGGCCGGCTCTGGACGCGATTGCAGGGTTTGCACAATGCGGCTAATCCGCTGGATGTGGCCTGAAAAAGTAGAGAGGTTTTGCTCCAAGGATTGCTCGTCGCCAATATCGGCATAGACCCCCTCAAACCAGGGCAGTTGGGGTGGATCCTGAGCTGGCAGGAAGATCCCTGCCTTGGCCATCAGCACCAACAGGCCCAGGGTTTTCAAGGCCACGGTTTTGCCGCCGGTGTTGGGGCCAGTAATGACCACAGCGCGGATAGACTCGGAGAGGGTGAAGTCAATGGGCACCACCTCTGGGCCTTTGCCTTCCTGACGGACCTGCCACCAAAGCAAAGGGTGTCTAACCTGGCGCAGGCGCAATCCAGCGGCAACGAACTGGGGACGGTTGCCCTTCAACCACAGGCTATAGCGGGCGCGGGCCAGAGCTAGCTCCAGCCCAACCAGCACCGCTTGCAGATGCTCCAAGTCGGCGGCTACGGATCCCACCTGGGCCGAGAGCGCCGCTAAGATTCGTTCTTCCTCCGCCTGGATCTGGACCTCGGTTTCTCGCAGGCGGTTGCCCAGTTCCACCACAGCGTAGGGCTCCACGTAGAGGGTGGCCCCACTGGCAGAGCTGTCGTGGACAAGGCCGCGGATGAGATCCCGGTGGGTAGCCTTCACCATCAGCACAAAACGCCCCTGCCGCTGGCCAATCAGGGTATCCTGCAGCGCCTGGGGGCATTGGCTCATCACCTCCCGCAGGCGTTCTTGGATCTGGCTGTGAAAAAGGCGGTGCTGACGGCGCAAATCGGCAAGGGCTGGGCTGGCGCTATCTCTCACCTCGCCGTGCTCATCCAGACAGCGGAAGATCTCCTGCTCCAGCTCAGGGTAAGTGCGCAGTGTGCTCACCCACTCCCGCAGGCGGGGCAGGCGCTCGTCAGCATCGATGAGGCGACGCAGGCGGCGAGCAGCTCCCAGCGTTGTGGCAATCTGGACCAGCTCTTCCCCGCTCAGGATGCCCCCTCGCTCGACCCGTTCCAAGGCCGGCAGCAGGTTGTGGATCCCCTCTAGCGAAACCCCCCCTGGCTGGCTGCCATCCAGCCGCATGGCCTCCTCCGTTTGATCAAGCCAGACCTCACTCTCCTCGCGGCTGCGCCAGGGATCCAGCTCTAGACAGGCGCGGCGGCCTAGGGGCGTAGCAGCAAAAGTGGCCAGATGTTGACAGAGGCGGCGCCACTCCAATAATTCCAGGGTTTCCTGGCGGAGGGAGGAATCAGGCTCAGAAGAAACCAGAAGAGAAGGGATAGCCGGGGGCATTACTCAGCGATTTGAGGAATACCGAAGACGCAGTTGCTCCATCTCGCGTAAAAACCGCCGCTGGTAGTTGAGAAAGGCGGTATGCCACTCACGGAAGCGCCGCTCGCCATCGCGCACCAACATCTGTCGGTAGTGCTCGGAGTTAAGGCGGGGCCGGGCCGAGTTCATGGGGTGGGGATCAAGAACGCTCTGCTTCCATTGTGGCAGGCGCCGGAGCCAAGGGGAGAAACTCCCGCCTTGCCAGTTCTTCTGCCCCTGCAGGCAGAGGCTTGAGCAGCCAGGGAGGACAGCCTTGCCATACTGGAAGGTGTGGCCTGGTCAATGCTCAACCAGCAACCTGAGACGCTGTGCGCAAACGAGTAACATTGATTTTCCCGCGGCACTTGGTGAATGTGCCTGTTACTTACCGCCTGGCCAAGGACTTCGACGTGGCCGCCAACATCGTGCGTGCTAGGGTGAGTCCCAACGAAGTGGGCACCCTCGTGGTGGAGCTCTCCGGAGATATTGACCAAGTAGAAGCAGGGCTAGAGTGGGTGCAGTCGTTGGGGATCGAGGTAGCCGAACAGGCCAAGGAAATTCAGATTGACCCGGCTTTGTGTGTGGACTGCGGCTTGTGTACAGGCGTTTGCCCCACCGAGGCGCTGAAGATTGCCGCTCCTGACTGGAAACTGGAGTTTCTGCGTAATCGCTGTGTTATGTGCGAACAATGCATCTCTACCTGCCCTGTCGGGGCCATCAGCACGAGTTTATAGCCATAAGGCGAAGAGCCGGCTAAGCCGACAAGTTTATTCGCTATTACAATGCTGTAATGTAACCCCGATGCGGGCTGGATTGGCACTGGAGATGCTTTCGACCCCAACGCTCATTGGCTTGACCTATGCTGCCCTAGCAGTTCTCTACCTGCTGGTGCTGCCGTTCTTGTTTTTGGTGTACGTGGACAAGCGCTGGAACTACAGCGGTGCCTGGGAAAAGGTGTTGATGTTTTTCCTAGTTTTGTTTTTCTTCCCCGGTATGGTGCTCGTGGCTCCCTTCATGACGTTTCGACCCAAGCCGCGTTCGATCTAGAGCCCGCCCTTCTGCAACCTACCAGCTATGCGCAGACGGGATGTTCTCGGCATTGGCCTAGCCCTGCTCTTGGGGGGAGGACTTTTCTACGGGCTGTTGCTTTGGGCCGGCTTGGATACGGGCGCGGCGCAGCAGGTGTCAAGCATGGTGTTTCTGCTGGGGTGCCTGGGCTGGACTGTGGGCTACCTGAAGCGGGTGTTGAGCAGGGAAATGACCCTGAAGGCCCAGTGGGCCGCTTTTGAGAGGCAGCAAATCCAAGAGAAACTTCACTCCCTCTCCCCAGAGGAGTGGCAGGCCTTGCAGGCCGAGCTGGGATCCGAAACCGAAGAGAAAGCTGAGGTTGGTTTGCCCGAGCAAGGCAAGCGCTGAAGCTGCCGGACAAACTGTACCCAAAAATCTGCCGCAAATTGGTGGAGTTTCAGCTACCCGAGCGGCGGGGTCGGCCCAACCCTACCTGTATGGCTAGTTACTGTTTTTCTTGATTGGGAATGCTAGCTTGCGCCCTAGGCAAAGTTGTGAACTGAGGCGAGCCGTTAACTCGTGCAGGTTTCCCCTTTTGCTCACCTAGCTCTGCTCACCGTGACCAAGACCGTTTTGGTGGCTCAGGGTCAGCCTTGGCAGGCCCAGCTCTGGAAGTCGGTGCTGGAGTCTCAGCGCCATGCCGTGGTGCTGGTTTCTCCTCAGGCAGATCTGGTGGAGGTGGCGGCAACTCATCCTCCGGATCTGATGGTGGTGGATATGACGACGGGGCTGTTTAACCCCTATGCCTTTTGTCGAGAGTGTCGGAGCCGGCTTCCGGATATCCCTGTGATTCTCACTCATCACCCCCGTCGCCGCATTGAGCCGGCAGAGCGGCGCTGGGCCATCTCCCAGGGGGCAGCCGAGGTGATCCCTGGTTTGGCCGAAGCCGACGACATTCTTCACTCCCTCGAGCAAGTTTACAAGGCAGCCAGGTGGCCTTTTCCCATTGACACGGCAGCTCTTCACGCGGTTCTCGAGCAGGCGGGTTTGCGGCCTGAAAAAGACAGCTCCCTTCCTTCCCCGCCCGTTGCACCAGAAGAACGCCAAGGGCAAACGGCTGCGCCCCCACCGGCAAAGTACCGGTTGATGTATCGGGGCCGTCCCGTCGAGTGAGTGGCAAGTGCTTGGCAGGCCCTTATCTGGCGTCTTGCCAGAGAAGACAGGCGCGCGAGTCGGCGTCCCTGCAGTCTGCCTTAGGCGCGCTGTTGGGAAGCGAGTGAGACAGTACCGCCCCGACCGGGCAGATGCCCGAGGCAACGAGCACGGCTGCGCCGGCTGGAGGGTGAACCAGGAACAAGACTCCTCGCCCTTCAGGGCAGAGTTGGGCATCAAGGCAGCACCAGGGCCAGGGTAGTGCCCTGGGATCCCGTCTCCACCAGACGCAAGTCTCCTCCGTGGGCTTGCAGGATACGCTTGGCGATGTACAGCCCCAGACCTCCCAATCCGCTCGGGTAGTGCTGGCCGGCGATGGAAAGGGGCTGGGCGATGTAGGGCTGGGCCAAATCTTCTAGGGGAGCCGGCAGGCCGGGTCCATCATCCCGTACCTGGATTTGGCGAGGGCCAGCAGTCAGCACCACCGCATGGCGGGCATAGCGCAAGGCATTGTCTACGAGATTCACCAGCGCCCGCTCCAGCTCGGCCTCATCGGCGTTGCCCCACCCTTCTCCCTCCACCCGCAGGTCAATCCTTCGCTCTCGAGCCAGGGATCCCATGCGTTCGGCCACCCGTCGGGCTAGGGATCCCAGGTCACAGGGCCGGGGATGCAGGGCAATCTCCCCCCGCTCTAGGCGGTAGGCCTCCACCATCTTTTGCACCAGCGCCAGGTTGCGTTGGTTCTCCTCCAGCATGCGATCCAGCAGGGCAAGCTGCTCCTGGCGACTCAAGGGCAGCTCCTGCTTGAGGGCACTCAGCAGATGCCCGAAGGCAATGAGGGGAGTTTTCAAGTCATGCACCAGCGTAGCTGTGAAAGCCTCCCGCCGTCTTTGATCGCTTTGGATCTGGCGCAGCAGATGGGCAAGAGCCTGCCGTAGGATCAGAACCTCTTGGGGATCCCCTGGGCGGAGCAGCAAAGTCCAGCGGCCTGGCTGGTTAATCAAGGTTTCCAGGTGGGCCAGCTCGCGGGCTAGCAAGGTCAGGGGCTGCAAGAGCAGGGAAGACAAAGCATAGCCCGCCAGCGCTGAGAGCACCGCCAGCAAAGGGATCCACAGCAGCAGCAGGACAGATCCCTCGGGACTGAGCTCTGTGCCGGGCAGGATCCAAGGCACTGACAGGATAAAGACCAGGTTAGGGACAAAGGAAAGGCTGGCAATCACCAGCGCCACCTGAGTGCGCAGGCTGTGGGGAAAGCGGCGACGCCAGAACTCAAGGAGGCGGTATCTCAATGGAGAACGGGAGAGAGGCCTGACTTGAATTAGGCCAGAGAGCGGCAGACGGGTCAAGAGGGCTGGCGAAAGACCGAGGCATTTTCACAGCAAGGGAAAACTCTCCCGCCTCTTCCCAGCAAAAAGTTGCCCCAAGAGCTGGTTGGGTAAGCAGGCTTTTTGGCCAATCGGGGCCCAAGGAGGGTTGAGGTGCTGAGAAAAATTGTCCGGCCCTGCTGAAGGTAGAGGCCCGGCGTTGAACTCCGACCAGCCGTCAATAGGTTGTGAAAAAACCTCTGGGCGTCTTTCCCTGTTTCGACCCCAGAGGCTTCTTCTCTTCACTCCTCACCGCTTTTGAGCGTACTCCCCCCCTGAAGGGTTGTCAAGCATTTTCCGAGTGGGATCGGCGAGTGGGAAAGCGCGCCAGAATGGCGCTGCCATAGAGGATCATCTGGTGAGGCTGGAGGCACACCCGATCTACCTGCAGCTTGCTCCCTCCCAAGGCCAGTCGATCCAAATCGAGGAGTGTATTCAGGTGGTCGACCAAAGCGCGGCTAAGGGCGCGTCCCTCTTCTGTCTCGCCCTCAAACAAAGGATCGGCCAAGCAGAGGCAGCGGCGCTCTATTACCTCGAGGCGGGCGGAGAAGCCCACCTGAAAAACCCTGCCTTCTCCCTGCTGCGCCTTGGCCCGCAATTGCAACCGCTGCTCTGGGGTGAGGCGCACTTCCACCTGGCAAAATGACAGGGGCTGGTTCTTTCCCTCCACCTGAGCTAGCTTGTTCAGTACAAGAGGGGTGTTGAAGGATTGCGCCAGATCCACTTCGCTCAGCACTACCCGCATCCTGGCCTGTACCGGCTGGCGCAGCTTAATCTGCCCTTGCCAGATTTGGCTAAAATCAATGGCCACGGCATTGCAAAACAGCTCTAGAAGCGAGAGTTGCAGGCCGTTGTACATCTGCAGGTTCTGGCCCACCAGCTCAAAGCTGTCGATCCGCCCCTGCAGCAATTTAGTAATCGGTTCTGCCCGCACCCGCGCCTCCACCCGCCCAGCTTGCTTGAAGAGGGCACGAATGGCAGCACTTACTCCCCGGCTGACCCAGTCAGTAAGCATGGAATGGGGCAGGGAGAGTTCTGGCAGAAGTCCTGTGGCCATAGGGCAAGGTGAAGAGCGCCTACAGGGATCATAACCAATCCATTAAGAAAAGTTACAGCCGCAGCTCCTCTAGGGAGAGCTACGTTCCTCTCGAAGAGCCGAACGGGCTAGGGCCGCAATCCTCTGGTCCGTGGCCCGGGGGAGGTGCAAGTAGCGTCCGCCTGCCAGTTCCGCCAGCTCAGCGCCAAAGCTAGTGGTGACAAAGCGGCTTTGCGAGTCGATGAAAAGCAGCTTTAGCCCCAAAGCGCGAATGCGCAGGGCAATCTCTCGCAATTCTTGCTTGATGTCGACAGAGTCCCCCTCCCTCCGTCCCAGAGAGCGGCTGAGGGGAATATTGGCCCGGCCATCGGTAAGGGCCACCAGCATGACTTGACCCACGTCGCCACTGGCGCGAGCGTTCACCCCCAGGCGCACCGCTTGGGTGAGGGCATGGGCCAGGGGGGATCCCCCGCCACAGGGCAGGGATTCCAGACGGCGGCGGGCCAGCTCGATGGAGCGGGTGGGGGGCAGCAACACTTCCGCAGCCTCACCGCGAAAGGCAATCAGGGCAACTTTGTCGCGGTTTTGGTAGGCCTCGGTCAGCAGGCGCAGAGCTGCGCCTTTGGCCGCCTGCATGCGGTTAAGAGCCATGGAGCCAGAGGCATCCACCACGAAGATCACCAAGGCTCCAGCTTTGCGGGCCAGCTTCTTGGCGCGGATATCGCCAGGCTCGACGATGACGGCCCGTCCTGGCTGCCGCAGGCGGCGACTTTTCTGGTAGGGGGCAGCAGCCCGCAGGGTAGCGTCAACGGCGATGCGGGGGTTGGCTCCCTGGGGCAGGATGGGCTTGACGTAGCGGCCCCGGTCGGTGCTAAACACCAAGCTGCGGGATCCCGTTTTTCCCTGTTGGCTTAGAGCTTGGGCAAAGGTCAAGAGGCGCGGGTCAAGGGCCACTTGTTCGGGATCGAAGAAAAACTCCTGGGGCAGGCTAAGATTTTCCGGCTGGGGTTCTGTCTCTTCTCTGTCTTCCCCCTCCTTGGCGGGCTCTGGCGGCTGAGGATCCGACTGTTGGGATGGGGGTGGGGGAGGCGGCGGCTGGTCGGGGTTGTAGCGGGCGCGGGGCAGCAGCACCAGTTGCACCGCCTGTTGCAGGTCTTCGGCCAAGAGGTGATCCCGTCCCTCCAGCGCCGCCAGGGCACGGGCCGCCCGCAGGGCAAACTGCTCCCCTCGATGGCCTTGGACATTGCCGCGGATGGCCTCCTGCACCAGGTAGTGGATCTGTTCCCGCCGTGGCTTGACCTGGGGCAGCCACTCCCGCGCCAGGAGAATGCGGGTGCGGATTTCCTCCACTTCCGCCTGGTGTTCCGCCAGAAAGGGCTCAGGGGCGTCGACAAATCGAGTTGCCCGCTGGACAATTTCCCCTCGCTCCTCCAGGCTCAGCTCCTGCCCCACCGGCACCACCAGCGCTAGGCGATCCAGCAGGTGGGGGCGCAGGGATCCCTCTTCGGGGTTGTAGGTGGCCACTAGGAGTGGCCGGCAGGGGTGCTGCAGGCTCAGCCCTTCCCGCTCCAGGCGGTTTACACCCTCTCCCACCACCGTCAGCAGCAGGTTGACGATGGCGTCGTCTAAGAGGTGGATGTCGTCCACATAGAGCACACCCCGGTGGGCGGCAGCCAAGAGCCCTGGCTGGAAGACCGTTTCCCCCTGCTTCACCGAGGCCTCCACATCCACGGATCCCAGCAGCCGATCCTCCGTCACCCCCAAGGGAATCTGGACAAAGGGAGGAGCTATCACTTGGGTAGGGGGCGTTGTTCCCTGCGGGTAGCGGGCCTTGGCCCAGTCCGACCAGGTCTCGGGCCGCGCCGGGTCGTCGTTGCAATAGGAGCCGGCGATGACCTCGATGGGAGGTAGCAGGGCGTGGATCCCTCGGGCCAAAACCGACTTGGCCGTGCCGCGCGGCCCCACCAGCACCACCCCTCCCAAGCTGGGATCCACCGCCGCCAGCAATAGGGCTAGCTTGGCGGTTTGCTGTCCGACGACAGCGGTAAGGGGGAAGGTGCGGGGGGGGGCTAGGGTTGCAGATCCCAGGGGTGGCTTAGGGAGGTGGGTCATCGACGGTTAAATCTTGCCGATCTTTTGAGATCTTCCCAGATCCAGGGCAGATTGAGAGCTGTACACAGAAGAATAGCTCGGTAGCCCCGTACTAAACGCTCCGCGCCGCTGACGCGAATGAGATGGGGAAGGGTTTCTGGATGTCCCTGCTGAAGTGCTGCTGTTTTGTCAAACTTCAGCGGCTTGCAATCATCACATGCTTGGTAATCTGATACTCTCGTACCGCTTCTGTCGAGAGATCTTTGCCAAATCCCGATTGCTTGAAGCCGCCGTGGGGGGCTTCCGAGGCGATGGGGAGGTGATCGTTAATCCAGACGGTGCCCACCTCCAGCTCAGCCGCCAGCTTCATTGCTCGTCCAATATCTTGAGTCCACACAGAAGCCGCCAGCCCGTATAGGACGTCATTGCCCAGGCGTAGCGCTTCTGCTTCTTCGCGAAACGAGCTGAGGGTGAGAACTGGCCCAAAAACCTCACTCTGCACGATCTCCGCTTTTTGATCGACATCGGTAATCACTGTGGGTTCGTAGTAGTAGCCCCGGTCAAACCGGGAAGGGATCCGCCCGCCGGTTAGCACCTTGGCTCCCTCGGCTTTGGCCCGCTCCACAAATCCCATCACCCGCTCCCGCTGGGCTGCCGAGACCAAAGGCCCCATCTCTACCCCCGCCTCAAAGGGAGGCCCCACCACCACCTTGCGCATTGCCTCGACAATGGCCTCTTGCATCTGCGCCAGTCTGCTCTCGTGCACATAGACGCGGGTAGCTGCCGTGCAGTCCTGGCCGCTGTTGAAGGTGGCGGCAAAGGCAGCCTTGGCGGCTACGCTTTCCACGTCGGCATCTGCAAAGACCAGGAAGGGCGCCTTGCCCCCCAGCTCCAAATGCACCCGCTTCAGGGTGTTGGCGGCGGTGCGCATCACCTGCTTGCCGGTGGCGGTAGAGCCAGTGAGGCTGACCATGCGCACTTGCGGGTGTTCCACCAGGGCTTGGCCAGTGGCATTGCCTCCGGTAACGATGTTGACCACCCCCGGCGGGATCCCGGCCTCGGCAGTGAGCTCCGCCAGCCTCAAGGTGGTTAGAGGAGTGGTGGGAGCGGGCTTGAGCACTACCGTGCAGCCGGCGGCCAGGGCAGGGCCAATCTTCCAGACGGCCATCAGCAGGGGGTAGTTCCAGGGGGTAATTTGCGCGCACACCCCCACCGGCTCCTTGCGAAATAGTGAGGTGTAACCCTTGGCGTATTCTCCGGCGCTGAAGCCATGGATGTCGCGGGCGGCAGCGGCAAAGAAACGCAGGTTATCTACCGCAAAAGGCAGATCCCCTCCCAAGCTCACCAACTCATAGGGCTTGCCGGTGTTTTCCGACTCCAGGCGCGCCAGTTCAGCAGCCTGCGCCTCGATCAAATCCGCCAGTTTCCAGAGGGCCAGGGATCGCTCGCCGGGGGTGAGCTTCGACCAGCGGCCATCGGAAAAGGCGGTTTGGGCAGCCTGTACTGCCCGATCCACATCGGTGGGGCTGGCGTCCACCACCTCCGCTAGTTTCTCCCCCGTGGCCGGGTTCTCGATAACCATCAGGTCTCCCCCTTGGCTATCCACCCATTGGCCGTCGATCCAGAGTTTGTAGGCCATGGCCTCTTCTCAACTGCTCGCTAGAAACACTTCTCCCCATTGTGCCGAATCTTGTCCAGCTTGGAGGGCGTTGTCTAGGGATCCCCTCTTTTTCCATTTCTGTCTGATAAGGTCAGAAGGGAGCTTTCTGCACAAGCGAGGTTGGCGCATGTCTCCTGTGCTGTGGCAAGCCATTGGGTACGCCTGCGGGATCTCGTTGGGGATCCTGGGACTGGTTGCCCTCATCAACTTTCTCTGGCAGCACCTAGAGCAGCAGGCCGAGAAAGCTACGGCCCAGCCAGCTGAGCCGCCAGCAGCTTCGGAACCTCGTAGCACCTCGGAGGAGGGATCCCTGTCAACATGAATGACACAGTTCGCGTTCACGTTTGGGTGCGCGGGCGAGTTCAGGGGGTAGGGTTTCGGGCTTACACGGAAGCCATGGCCCGCAGCACCGGTGTCCACGGTTGGGTGCGCAACTTGCGGGATGGCCGTGTCGAGGCGGTTTTTGAGGGATCCCCGGCGGCGGTGGAGGCAATGCTGCGCTGGTGTCAGCAGGGCAGCCCCGGCTCGCGGGTGGAGGGCGTCGAACACCGTTCCGAGCCACCCGAGGGCCTCTCTACCTTTGAGATCCGCCCCACCGTTTGAGGCAGCGGGTCAGGAGCTGGTGACATCCCGCTAGAATGGGGAAACCTACCCTTTACTCTTTTGGCCATGACGGTTGCTGCTCCTGCCAAAGTGGAATACGAAGCTGTCATTGGGCTGGAGGTGCACTGCCAGCTCAGCACCCGCTCCAAGATCTTCTCCAGCAGCGCAACGGCCTTCGGCGCTCCCCCCAATACGCAAATTGACCCCATCTGCATGGGCCTGCCCGGTACGCTGCCGGTGCTGAACGAAAAGGTTCTAGAGTATGCAGTCAAAGCAGCTTTGGCCCTGAACTGCACCATTGCCCCTTACAGCAAGTTTGACCGCAAGCAGTACTTCTACCCCGACTTGCCCAAAAATTACCAAATCTCCCAGTACGACCTACCCCTTGCCACCCAAGGCTGGGTCGAGATCCAGCTTAGCGACGGCCGCACCAAGCGCATTGGCATCACTCGTTTGCACATCGAAGAAGATGCGGGCAAGTTGGTGCATGCTGGCAGCGATCGCCTTGCGGGATCCAGCTATTCCCTGGTGGATTTCAACCGGGCAGGAGTCCCCCTCATCGAAATTGTCAGCGAGCCAGACATCCGCAGCGGCGAGGAAGCCGCAGAATACGTGCAGGAGCTGCGCCGCATCCTGCGCTACGCCGGCCTGTGTGATGGCAACCTGCAGGAGGGATCCCTGCGCTGCGATGTCAACATCTCGGTGCGTCCGCTGGGGAGTCAAACCTTCGGCACGAAGGTGGAAATCAAAAACATGAACTCCTTCAACGCCATCCAGCGGGCGATTGAGTACGAGTTCAAACGCCAAGTCAAGGCTTTGGAAGCGGGCGAGCCTATCGTGCAGGAAACTCGCCTTTGGGAAGAAAACAGCCAGCGCACCATCAGCATGCGCAAGAAAGAGGGATCCAGCGACTACCGCTATTTTCCCGAGCCGGATCTGCCGCCCATTCGCATTACCGAGGCGCAAAAAGCCCGCTGGCAGGCGGAGCTGCCGGAACTACCGGCTGTGAAGCGGCGGCGCTACCAAGAGGTGTACGGACTTTCGGTGTACGACTCTCGCTACCTCACCGACGAACGCAACACCGCCGAGTACTTTGAGGCCGTGGTTGCCGCTGGCGCTGACCCGAAGGCAGCCGCCAACTGGATGATGAGCGACATTGCCAGCTACCTCAACACCCACAAGCTGGACTACCCCGACATTGCCCTAAAACCAGAAACCCTGGCCGAGCTAATTAGCCTCATCGAGCAGGGCGTCATTTCCAGCAAAATTGCCAAGGAAATCCTGCCGGAGCTGTTGGAAAAAGGTGGCTCTGCCCGCGCCTTGGTGGAGGCCAAGGGCCTGACCCAAATCTCCGATAGCCACCTCTTGGAGCAGATGATTGCCGAGGTGCTGGCAGAAAACCCCGAGCAACTGCAGCAGTATCGCGGGGGTAAAACCAAGCTCTTTGGCTACTTTGTCGGGCAATTGATGAAAAAAACCCAAGGGCGGGCGGATCCTAAGCTAGCCAACGAGCTGCTCAAGCGGCATCTAGACGGGTGAGCTCCTCCTCTTCCGCTTCAACGGGACCTTGCAGTCCCTCCACGAGCAGACACGGGCTGCCCCACCGCGTAGGTGTCCTCGACTCCAGCAGCGCTCACCACCTCTTGGCGGGGGTGTTTGGATCCCGGCCCTGGCTCTGCCAGGGCAGTGCAGGACTTGTCGACCCCCCCTAGCTAACTCCAGACTTCGGTGAGGGAGTAGCCCAACTCCTGGATCATGCGGCGCAGCAGGGGCAAGCTTAGCCCGATGACGTTGCCAGGACACCCCTCAATCCGCTCCACAAACAGGCTGCCCCGGCCATCCATGGCAAAGCAGCCCGCACAATTAAGCGGCTCGCCGGTGGCCACGTAGGCGCGGATCTCCTCGTCGCTGGGCTTAGCAAAAAACACCCGCGTAACCGCATAGTGGGTGAGGCGGCGGTTCTGCTTCGTGTCAATCAAGGCATGACCCGTATAGAGCTCCCCCACCTCGCCCCGCATTTGCCGCAGGCGCCGTTCCGCTTCCAGAGCATTGGCCGGCTTGCCCAGGATTTCTCCCTTGAGGTAGAGCACCGAGTCGGCCCCAATGACCAAAACAGGCTCCCGTTGCTGGGCCGCCACCACTTCGGCTTTGGCCGAGGCCAGCTTCTGCACCAGTTCAACTGGATCCGAGCTTTGGATTTGGCTTTCGTCAAAGTAGCTGGGTTGAACGCGGAAAGGGATCCGCGCAGCTTCTAACAATTGGCGGCGGGCAGGAGATTGTGAAGCCAGGACAATGGGAGGCAACATCGATTCAATACTCACCTCAAGCCTAGACGTTTGTAGGATTGAAGTTCGCTCTACCTACCAGTTTCCATTACCCTAGTCAAGGTACGCCCGATAGGCGCTCAAAGGAAACTCTCTCGATCTCTCCCAACTGGAGCTCGTTTGTGACCACCCTGCCCTCCCAGGCCTCCCCTCAAGCCAAGCTTGTCCCTGCTGGCCTCCTCCAGCGGTATTGGGGAGATGAAGACACTCCCGAAAGCCGCTGGGTGAATTTACTGGTGGCAGCCCTGGTTCTCTGCTCGTCCACCTTCTTTGTGGCGGAAACCTACCCCCTGCCCTTGGAGGTGCGCCTTAGCCTAGAGCGGCTGGATCGCTTGATCCTTGGCCTGTTTGTGGTGGAGTACCTGCTGCGCTGGGCAGCGGCTCCCCAGAAGCTGCGCTATGTCTTCAGCCTCTATTCGCTCATTGACTTGCTGGCGATTTTGCCATTTTTTGCTGGTCTAGCCGATATTCGCTTTATCCGTCTCTTGCGCTGGTTTCGCATCCTGCGGCTGCTGCGCCTAGTGGAGGGCAAGACCCTATTGGGTCAGGTAATCTCCGCTGACACCCGCATCTTGTTGCGCATCCTTTTTACTCTCTTTGCGATTGTCTTTGTCTACTCTGGCCTTATCTACCAGGTGGAACATCCGGCCAATCCCACCACTTTTGCCACCTTTTTGGATGCTTTCTACTTTTCTGTTGTCACCATGACCACGGTGGGGTTTGGGGATCTCACCCCCACCTCTGAGCTGGGCCGGCTGTTGACGGTGCTGATGATCTTGACGGGCGTGGCCCTGATCCCTTGGCAAGTGGGAGAGCTCATCAAGCAACTGGTGAAAAGCGGCAACTCAGTTCAGTGGGCCTGCCCAGGCTGTGGCCTCTCCCAGCACGATGAGGATGCCCAGTTTTGTAAGCGCTGTGGCACGCCGCTCTATCCCCGGGATCGAGGCTAGTGGCCAATTGGAGGCAAAGACAGGATAGGCTAGGACAGGTTGGGAGGAGGAGCGGCAATGTGGGCCCACCCCGAGCTGGCTATCCCTGGCAAGTTGAACGTGAAGGCAGGCGTGGCAATGCTTGCTGCCGCGATTGTCCTGGGCTGGATCCTCAGCCAAGTTCAGCCGTTGCCGCTTGCCCCCCAGGAGGCCTCAGGGATCCCTACAGAACCCCTTTCCTGGCAAGAGGTGCCCAAACAAAAGTACGCCTGGCACATCTGCTACGCCTTTTTGGGCAATATGGGACTCATCAACATCGGCGGCGGCCTGGCGCTGGTGGTGCTAGGATCCCGCTTTACGGCTGGGCAACTCCTCTCGCAAATTCTCCTCTTGGGTGGAATGCTGCACCCCGCCTCTTGGGCCTTGGTGGCTCTGACCGGGTTAGAGGGATGGGGCTGGCTGGGCAATATCGGGGCAGCAGCCGTGGCGCTGGTTGTGATAGCCCTGTTTGTTCGCCTAATCTGGGCCACCTATTGCTCAGGGCAAGCCCTTCAACGGCAAACCCGCTCCCGCCTCTCCCGCTAGCTTGCCGGGCAGTTGGGGAAGGCTAAGAAACTGTTTAAGATTGTTTATGGTCCCTACGAACATTCGACTGGGCATGGCTATCAAAGAAGAGGTTTTTTTTGAAGGCGGGCCCCATATTGGCGATCTAGTGTTGAACTCCTTTGTCGGTCTTACCGTGGTTGGCTTGCCTCTATTTGTAGGGGCGCTGGTGCGCAGGCTGTGGGTTCACTACCGGATTACCAATCGCCGCATCACGGTCATTGGCGGCTGGGGGGGGAAGGAGCGCTCCGATGTCATTTACAAGGAGATTGCCAAGGTGGTGACGGTGCCGCGGGGCCTGGGCACTTGGGGCGATATGGTGCTCACCCTCAAAGACGGCAGCCGCCTAGAGATGCGGGCAGTGCCGCGCTTCCGGGAGATCTACGCCTACATTAGCGAGCGGCTTGACGAAAAAGCCAGAAAGGTCAGCGGCCCTATTGGCAAAAGACCCCCCGCGGCAGAGTCCTAGCTATGCCGAGTTGGGATCCCTCTTGGCCGCAGCGCCTAGCGTTGGTGCATGAGTACCTCATCTGGCCGGGGGGATCGGAAAAGGTTTTGCAGGAGCTACTGGCCTTTGCCCCGCAGGCTCCCCTCTATGTCAGCCTTTTCTCGGCCCACACCCTGCCGCCGAGCTGGCGGGAGCTTTCAGTTCACACTTCGTTTTTGCAAAGCTGGGCCAAGTGGCTAGGGGTACTGCGCCGCAACTACCATGGCCGCCTCAAGTACCTGCTACCCTGGATGCCCTTAGCCTACGAGAGCTTCGACTTTTCCGGCTATGACTGTGTAATCTCCAGCAGCCATGCCTTTGCCAAAGGGATCTTGACAGGGCCTTCCACCCTCCACCTAAGCTACATCCACAGCCCGCCCCGCTACCTCTGGGAAAACCGGGAGATCTACCTTGAGCGGGAGGGGTTGACAGGGATCCGCCCGCTTGCTGCCCTCAGCCGATGGCTAATGCACCGCCTGCGCCAGTGGGATTTTGTGGCGGCCCAGCGGCCAGATCTATTGATTGCCAACTCGCAGCACATCCGCCGGCGCCTCGCCAAGCTCTACCGCCGCGAGGCCGTGGTTATCTATCCGCCGGTGCCGCTGCAGGGGTTTGAGCCGGTGGCCACTCCCCAGGCCGACTACGACCTGGTGGTAAGCCGGCTGGTGCCCTACAAGCGGGTGGATCTCGCCATTGCTGCCTGCCAGCAACTGAACCGCCGTTTGGTAGTGGTGGGGGAAGGGCCGGAGCTGCCGCGGCTAAAGCAATTGGCAGGACCACAGGTGGAGTTTTTGCCCCACCAGCCTCTAGAGTGCTTCCAGGAACTGCTGGCCAATTGCCGGCTGCTGCTGTTGCCCTGGGAGGAAGACTTTGGCTTGGTGGCCGTGGAAGCCCAGGCCTGTGGCCGACCGGTGGTGGCCCTCAACCGAGGCGGTACCTGCGAGACCGTCCGCCACGGCCAAACGGGGATCCTCATCTCCGAAGCCAGTGTGGAAGCCCTCGTCGAAGGACTGCGCCAGGCAGAGCGCCAGGAGTGGGATCCGCGGCAGATTCGCGCCCATGCTCTGCAGTTTGCACCGGAGCGGTTTCATGCCCAACTGCGATCCCTGCTGCGCTGGGCCTGGCCCCGTTTTCAAGCTGGAGAGCCGCTGGATCCGCGAGCATGGAGCGCTGAGTAGAGCCGCCGCTGCACAAAAGTTGGCAACTCGATGCGGCTGCGCTCCCCCCTTTCTCCGCCGCTGCAGCCCGTGGCCAAAACAGAGCGCTTCAGCAGCCTTTCTGTGCGATCCTGCTCCTCCTTGAGGGTAAGGGGGGGGATCCCGCCGGCAGGCATTCTCCCCGTTGGGGGTTCGCCGGTAGGAGGGACGGCAGCTCCTTTTGGGGAGGGAGCAGGCTGGGCAGGCGCTGCTTGCAGCCGTTCCTGAGCGGGCCAGCGGTGGGCAGCAGCCGGCTGGCTCGACCTGGGCTCGACAACGGCCCGGCCGAGAGCCAACGGGTGCAGGGCAGCCAGTTGCTCCTCCAGCTCCCGGTTGCGCTGCTGCAACAGGGCCACCTCCTTTTCCTGCGTTTGCGCGTAGGCATGGGCCTGGGCACACTCAGCTTTCAGGGCCGCCACCTGCTGCTGCAACTTCTCTATCTGCTTTTGGCTAAATAGAGAGTGGGCCTCCGCCACTTCCCGCGCCCGCTGGGCTTCTTTCAGGCTTTCCTGCGTTGGTCGCTGGGCCAGCTCTTGGCGGAGCTGATCCCGCTCAGCCCGCAGGGCGTCCAGCTCAGAGGTGAGAGCCTGCACCTGCTCTTTCAGGGCAAGAAGCTGCTGGGTCTGCTCCGCCTGCTGCTGACGGCTCTGCTGCAGTTCTTCCAGCAAGCTGGCCCGCTCCGCTTTGGCAAAAGAGGCCTGTTGGCGCAGGCGCTCCAACTCTGCTTGCAGCTTCTCCCCCTGCTCTGGCAAGGAACCTTGCTGCAATTGACGAATCTGTTGCCGGGCCTTGTCCAGCTCGGCCTCGAGGTGGGCTTTTTCACTCTCCAGCTGGGTCCTCAGACGTTGCCACTCCGCTTCAGCTTGGCGGTGGGCAGCTTCCAGCTCCGCCCGCAGGGTTTCCAACTCCTGGGCAGAGGGCCGACTGGCCAGCTCCTGAATTTGCGCCTGCAGCTGCGCCTTTTCTTTCTCCAACTCCTGGATGCGGAGCTGCAGTTGGGTCTGCAAAAGCTGCACCTGCGATAACTTGGCGGCGTATTCCTCCAGCTGCTTCGCTTGCTGTTTCAGCTCCAGGATCTCCTGCTGCAGTTGATAGAACCGGGCCGGCTCGATACGCCGCTGCAATTCTGCCTTGAGGGTTTCGATTTCCGCTTGGCTGGTTTGCAACTGCTGCTGCAGGAGCTGGTAGTGCTCCAGCGTGGGGCGCCGCTCCATCTCCCAGAGGAGATTTTGTAGCTCCTCAATGTGCTGCTGCTGAAGCTGAAAAGCTTCCAGGGTAGGACGTTGTTCCAGCCGAGCCTTCTCTTCCTGACAGGCTTGCAACGCTTGCTCCTGCTTTTGCAGTTGCTGTTCCAGGCGTTGGATACACTCAATCTGCTGCAGCGACAGCGCCTCTGACTCGGCCAGGGATCGCTCCAGGTTGCGCACCCGCGCCCGCAACGTTTCTAGCTCCTCTTCCCCTTCCATAGCCGGGCTGCTCAACAGGTCATGCGCCTTACTGTAGCAGATGCTGGGGGGGAAGATCCAGCTTGACCACCACATATAGCGTAAACTTTTGGGTTCCCACAAAACTGACGCTAGGGATCTCCTGCTTACCGCCTATACTGGGAGAGGGATTTTTAGGTGGAAGTCCGGTGGGATCCCGACTTTGGCCACTGACACTGGCCCTACTGGCCGTAGCGGCTGCAGGGGGGTGTAGCCCTGCTGCTCTGCCTCCTAGCCCTCCTCTGCCGCCACTCATCCTTAGCAGCGACATTCCGCCCGTCATCAGTCGGAGCAACTTTTTGGAGGTGGGGATCGCGGTGTCGGTACCGGGGCGGCTCCCGGCGGAGCTGGCGTTGCAGCTCTCCTGGTCAGGGATCGAGGTGCAAACCCTCTCGGCAGCCCAGGTCAACTGTGTTGCCGGCGAGGTATCCTGCACTACTCGCTTCCGCCTCCGCCCCCCTTCAACCCTGGCGCCCGGCCCCTACCTCCTCAGTTTGCGGGTTTTCGACCGGCTGGGGCAAAGCACTGCTGTAAGCACACCAGTGCTGCTGCAGGATCCCTGAGAGAGTTCCTCACTGCACCGCCCGGGCAAGGGCCTGGAGCCCAGCCTGCAGGCGTTCGGCAATCTCCTCCTCCAGGCGCAGGGTGCCGTCTGGCTCAAACTGGATTTGCGAGCTGAGGATGTAGATCCCTTTCAAAATGTGGGTTGCGCCCATCACGGCCAGCACCGGCTTCATGGCAAAGTCGATGGCCAACAGGTGGGCCAGCGTTCCCCCCGTAGCAATGGGGAGAATCACTTTGCCGACAAAGGCATCCTGGTCTAGCAAATCCAACAGTGCCTTGAACACGCCGGGATAGGAAGCCTTGTACACAGGAGCGGAGAGGATAATCCCGGCGGCCTGGGCCACCTTTTCCTGAATCTGCTTAAGTTGAGGACTCTCGAAGTTAACCCGTACCAGATCCTCTGGCGGCAAATCCCGCACCGAAACAAACTCCGTCTTCAACCCCAGGCTGGCCAGGATCCCAGCAGCATGGTGCAAAATCGCCTCCGACCGCGGCGGTGGGCCGGCAGACTCGCGGGGGCCGGGGCTACCGGAGAGCAGAAGAATAGAGGGCATCGGCCAAAGGCAGAACGCTGCTTCTGTTGTACCAGGGATCCCGCCCAAGAAGTGCTAATATAGTAGTCGAGGTTAACTGCGGGCGTAGTTCAGTGGTAGAACGCTAGCTTCCCAAGCTGGATGTCGTGAGTTCGAATCTCATCGCCCGCTTCTGGACAAGCAAAACCCTCTCTTGCCGCTGCCGGTCCCAACCTACCCCTAGCCAGTGTCGAGGGGGAAGGGAGAGGGGGCAGCACGTAGCTTCTGGAGGCAAGAGCAAGCTGCCCTGCTGAACTGGCCAGGGATCTGGCTAGGGCATAAAGGGGCACTTCTAGCCCCACCTGCAAGGCAGAAGTTGGCGGGTAGTGCTCAGGGACAATCCCAGCCTTAAGCCCGTAGCAGCCCTGCAGGAAGGATCCTGGTGGTGGGAGAAACGCCCTTGTCTGAGACAGATCTGCCTGCCCAGTCTCCTTCCGCATTAGAGCAGGGGAGGTTTATCTGCTCAGCCTGCGGAGGTGGCAGCAGGGCCTTCGGGGGTCTCCACCGGGTTGTCCACCACCCGCCGCAGCACGCCGTTAACGAAAGCGGC
>NZ_JANSIV010000068.1:0-1031 GCF_047502705.1 Synechococcus sp. H70.1 | reverse complement strand
AGGGCTTGGCTTAGCACCATAGCCCTTCTCGTTTCCAATTTCTAGGGATCCCCCCGAAGGGGGAACCCACAGCATTGACGGTGTCAGGGTGACTAACCCTGAGTTTCCAATTTCTAGGGATCCCCCCGAAGGGAGAACTGGTCTCCGCCGTCACCCCCGGGCTGCCAACTACGTTGGCGTTTCCAATTTCTAGGGATCCCCCCGAAGGGGGAACTTCCAACAATTCGCGGATATCGTCGGCACTGCCAGGCTGGACGTTTCCAATTTCTGGGGATCCCCCCGAAGGGGGAACCCTGACACGTCCCTTGGCTTCAAGGGGCGTGTTGTCGAAGTTTCCAATTTCTGGGGATCCCCCCGAAGGGGGAACTTTATGCGTCCTATTGTACCCGCACCTATCGCTGGTATGTTTCCAATTTCTGGGGATCCCCCCGAAGGGGGAACGAAGGCTGCGGGCAAGGCTGAGGACGTAGACCTCAGCTTCTTGTTTCCAATTTCTAGGGATCCCCCCGAAGGGGGAACAACAAGTTGTAAAGAAATGGTTAACTCCTGATGGTAGGGAGTTTCCAATTTCTAGGGATCCCCCCGAAGGGGGAACCGGCCGGCCTATTTACTCCCTCCAGGGGAAAAGATTACGTTTCCAATTTCTAGGGATCCCCCCGAAGGGGGAACTCCCTGACGGGAATTGCTGGGTTTGACATTCAGAAATGGTTTCCAATTTCTAGGGATCCCCCCGAAGGGGGAACGTCGACAAGGGTGGGTACTGGCTCTGCCCCCTTATGTTTCCAATTTCTAGGGATCCCCCCGAAGGGGGAACAAGAGCTGGGTTACTCTCTTCCCGTTCACAGTCGAGCTGTCGTTTCCAATTTCTAGGGATCCCCCCGAAGGGGGAACTATCTCCGGCAGCGCAGGAAGCGCTGCTAAATCTCCAGTCAGTTTCCAATTTCTAGGGATCCCCCCGAAGGGGGAACTCTACCCTTATTAAACCCAAGTGGGGCAAGGAATGCAAGACCCATTTGCGAGGGGGTCGGTCG
>NZ_JANSIV010000067.1:0-1033 GCF_047502705.1 Synechococcus sp. H70.1 | reverse complement strand
TCCGCTTATCTTGGGCATCCACGGGCGTAAGGGTGAGGGCAAGACCTTCCAATGCAACCTAATTTTCGAGCGCATGAAGGTCTATGCCGTTCATATCTCCGGCGGCGAGTTGGAAAGCCCCGATGCCGGCGATCCGGCTCGCATGATTCGCCTGCGCTACCGGGAGGCCGCCGAGCCCATCCGCAAATTTGGCCAGATGGCCGTGCTGATGATCAATGACCTGGATGCTGGTGCTGGCCGCCTGAACACCATGACCCAGTACACCGTCAACACGCAACTGGTCAGCGCCACCTTGATGAACATTGCCGACAACCCCACCAACGTGCAGCTTCCCGGCAGCTACGATCCCAAGCCCCTGCTGCGGGTGCCCATCATCGCCACCGGTAACGACTTTTCCACCCTCTATGCCCCCCTCATCCGCGATGGGCGCATGCGCAAGTTCTATTGGGAACCGCATTCACATTGTCCACGGCATTTTTCAGGCCGACGGGCTGTCGCTGGAGGAAGTCGAGCGCCTGGTGGACACTTTTCCCGAACAGGCCATCGACTTTTTCGGCGCCCTGCGCGCCCAACTTTACGACGAGCAGGTATGGAAGTCGGCCTAGAAGGGATTGCCTTTCGCCTGCTCAAAAGCAAAGAAGGCGCCCCCCACTTTCCGCCGCCGCGATGATCCAGGCCGGCCACCAGCTCAAAACCGAGCAACAACGGGTAGAAGCCCGCCGCCTCTCCGAAGAATACCTTGGCCTCAAGCGCTCCTCCTCCCAGGAGGCGCCCCCCGCTTCCCCGCCCCGCCATTCCCTCCTCCTGCGGCTGCTCACTCACTCGAGCCTGCCCCCGTTTCCCTCAGCCCAGACGTGCAGGCCCACATTCGGCGCAAGGATACGAGATCCAGGTGGAGCACGCGGATCCGCGCCGCTACCGGGTTCATTCCTGGCAGGAGTGTGGAGTTGCCCACCTAAAAGAATGGGCCGCTGCCTGTCAGGCTGTCGAGCAGTGCCTCAGCCGTTTTCCCAAGGACTACATCCGGCTGGTG
>NZ_JANSIV010000066.1:0-1046 GCF_047502705.1 Synechococcus sp. H70.1 | reverse complement strand
GTTGATGCGGCAACTTAGGCAGCGCCCCAGCGAAACTGGGGATCTAACCCTGCGCAGCTTGGAACATCTGGCTGAGCAAGCTCTGCAGGCTAAGTCTCTAGATCAACTGCGCGGCATTGAAGGGATCGGCGCAGCCCTGTATTTCCCGGAATTGGGCAATTGCTTACAACAAAAAGGATTTGTTTTGCTCAAGCGCACCCGACAACCACCCACCAATCCAGTCAATGCCATGCTTAGCTTTGGCTACATGGTGCTCTGGAACCACCTATTAACCTTGATTGAGCTGCAAGATTTGGATCCCTATCAAGGTTGCCTACATGCCAGCAGTGAACGCCACGCTGCTCTGGTTTCCGATTTGCTGGAAGAGTTTCGAGCGCCTATTGTGGACTCCCTGGTACTGTGGCTTGTCAATAGCGGTGTTATGGATATCCAAGAAGACTTCGAGTATCGAGATGGGGGCTGTTTTCTCAACGATGCTGGCAGAAAGAAATACCTCAAAGCTTTTCTCCAGAGAATGGAGGGATCCATTACAACTCCTGCTGGGGATCAGCCCCGCTGGGATTTGCTAACACAGCAGGTTAAGAAGTTTAAGCAGTCCGTCTATAATCCTCAAGACTTGTATCAGCCTTACCGGATTCGCTGATGTTTCTTTATGTTGTTACCTACGATACCCCCTGTGACAAGCGCCGCAAGAAAATTGCGGACTTGCTAGAAGGCTACGGCAAGCGGGTGCAGTACAGTGTCTTCGAGTGCGTCCTCAACAAGGACAAGTTCGAGGAGCTCAAGCTACGGCTCCGAAAAAGGATCAAGCCTAACGAAGACAGCGTCCGCTTCTATCCCCTCACCAGCCACGCCCTCGATCAAGTGGAAATCTGGGGTGAACCCCCTTTAACTGCACCCCCTGGCTCGGTCATCGTGTAGCTCAGGCAACTTTCCCCCTACCTAAGTACTTGATGTTCTCGAAAGCACACAAAAACGGTATCAGCAGCTCTGCGAGCGCCTCGCCAAATCCCGCAAAGGCCGATTCTTTCGTTGACCCGCTCGAT
>NZ_JANSIV010000065.1:0-1072 GCF_047502705.1 Synechococcus sp. H70.1 | reverse complement strand
ACCTAGGTGTCAATGTTTTTCGTCACTTTCAATAAACTCGTCTTGGTGCTAGGCCCTCTGGAACTGAGCTGAGGAAAACAGCAATTGCCACTCTTGTAGTCTGGGAGGGGTTTGCTTGGGGCTAGCCGGCTGCTGCGGCGGCGGAAGCAGCGGAACGACGATATTGCCGACACCCACGCCAACACCCACACCAACACCGGCTCCGACTGCTCCGACTTTTGCCAAGGCATTTAGCCCCACCTCAGTGGCTGCCGGCCCCACCGCCAAAACAACCCTGACCTACACAATTACCAACACAGCCGCCCTGCCGCTGACCGGCCTCTCTTTCTCCGATCCGCTACCTGCCGGCTTAATTGTCGCCACTCCCAATAACTTGAACAACGGCTGCGGCGGGACGGTGGCCGCTCCGCCAGGAGCAAATTCCATCTTGCTGGTCAACGGTTCGTTAGCAGCTAACGCCAGTTGCACCATCAGCCTAGACCTTCAAGTTACGGCCACCACAGCGGGATCCCTGACCAGCCCAGCGGTAGTCCTCAGCAGCAACCAGGCGCCCAATGCTACCGCTGCTGCTATCAACCTGACGGTAACGGTGCCAGCTCCCACCTTTACCATGGCCTTTTCTCCTAACCCGCTTGGACCAATTGGCCCAGCCCC
The DNA here is from genome assembly GCF_047502705.1 of Synechococcus sp. H70.1. Lineage (NCBI taxonomy): Bacteria > Bacillati > Cyanobacteriota > Cyanophyceae > Synechococcales > Synechococcaceae > Synechococcus > Synechococcus sp. H70.1. The sequence continues at coordinate 418 of NZ_JANSIV010000065.1, read as the reverse complement.
TGTTACCGGCACTGGAACGCTCACCTTTACCATCATCAACAACGCCTGACCGGCGTGAGCTTTAGCCACACCTTGCCGGGAGCGCCGTCTGGGGGTTTGCAGGTTGCTGGTGCGCCGACTCCTACACCTTCCTGCGGCTCCCCCACTCTCACAGCTACTGTGGGGGGGAACACCATTCAATTCACCGGAGGGTCAGTGGCTGTAGGCGGAACCTGCACAGTCACTATTCCTGTCAAGACCGCGGTAGCCTTGACACCAGCCGGCACCTACTCTTACCCCAACCCCTCTGTCACGTTGAACAGCACGGAGGCGGCTCCTGTTCAGGCTGGGCCTGTTACTTGGACAGTGGTGGTGAACTAGTCCTTCAAAAGCAGCTCGGCAATTTGAATGGCGTTGAGGGCTGCTCCTTTGCGGATCT
>NZ_JANSIV010000064.1:22255-36085 GCF_047502705.1 Synechococcus sp. H70.1 | reverse complement strand
TTTGTTCGTTCCCCGGAAGATTGCCATCCCCTGCTTATGCCCCGGGCTCTTGGCCCTGCCGCGGGGGGCCGGCCATCACGTTGGTGTCCACGTAAACCGGATAGACGGGATCCGTAATGGCAATGGTGTTGTCGTGGCCGAGAATATCGAGGATGTTGGCGCAGTCGCACTTGGAGCCGTCGGAAATAAAGATCTCAGAAGCGTCGATGTCGCAGCCACGGGCCTGAAAGTCGTGCTGGGCAATGGCTTGGCGCAGCCACTCGTAGCCCTGTTCTGGGCCGTAGCCGCGGAAGGTAGCCCGATCCCCCATCTCCTCCACAGCCCGGATCATGGCTGTCCGGCAGGCTTCCGGCAGCGGCTCGGTAACATCGCCAATGCCCATCTTGATGATCTGAGCTTCGGGATGGGCGGCGGCAAAGGCCTGTACCCGCCGGGCAATCTCGGGAAAGAGATAGCCAGCCTTGAGCTTGAGGAAATGGTCGTTGATCCTGGCCATAGGAGCTGCTGAGGAAAAAGAGCCGTCGGCCCTCCAGTGTAGCCGAAGCCAATTCCCTGCTGCTTCCGTCAACCCCCGTAACCTGCCTGGCTCACTGCCCCAGGCTATCTAGACTGAAGGCGCCCAGTGGCGAGGTCAGTTGCAACTCTCCCCGCTCCTGGGTTAGGCCGAGGGGGCGGCTGGGAAAGGCCACCAGGATTCCTTCTAGGCGCAGCGACGCCGCCACGGGATCGTAGGCCAAGCGCAGCTCGAGATCCCGCAGGTCGCGGCGCACCTCAATGCGGCGGATCCCTGCCTCCGTTAGGCCCAGGCGGAGCCGCCAGTGGTTTTGCCACTGCGTGCCAAGGGTCGCATCCAACTCCAGGCCATAGGTAGAGAACTGGCCTAGCTGCGGATCGTAAACTGCCTGCAGCGCGTAGCTGATCCCTGGCTCATAGCTGTCTAGACCCGAGCGTTGCTCTCGGTTGAAGGTGGTACTGCTGCGCCCCCGGTATTCTAGACGAATTGGCTGCAACTGCCCTTTGTTGAGGTCGTAGGACGTTTGCACCTGGATATTGAACAGCTCAGGGGTGGTGTTCCAAGTAAAGTTGGCGTTGAGGGTATCCCACTTTTGAGCGACAAAGTCATAGCCCAGGCTGGTGTCCAGGCGCAGCAGGTTTTTTACTTCCGCCTGCAGCTCCTGCAAGTTGCGGGAGGCAATCGCTTCCAAATCCTCCGGCGTGTCGTCGGGGAAAGTCAGGGCTATGGGCAGCTCCCCCGGCAAGTCATCTTCAAAGGCAAGGTAGCCAGGGGGCACGTTGAGCAAGAAGTTGCGGGGGGTGAAGAAGCTAATGCTGGCATTGAGGCGATCCACATCCTTGGGGCTGACAGAAAGGGTTTGAAAAGGGGCAGAATTGTTGCCGTAGAAGGTGCGGCTATACCGCAGGTCAATGGTGCTCCAGTCGGCGGGCTTGAGGCTGAGGCGGGGGTTGAAGCTGAGGCTGGATTCCTGGTCGGGAGTGGAGTAGAGGACTTGGGTGTAATCGATAGAGCCGGGTGCAAAGGTTATCCAGGGAGCCGGTTGTATGTCAGTGAACTGAAGGCTGGAGCGCAGCTCGTAGCGATTGAAGAAGTGGAGCTGGGATCCCCCCGCCTGAGCCGGCTGTTGCTCCTGAGTGAAGGTGAAAGCACTGTTAAGGAAGATATCGGGCGTAAGGCGAAGGGGATCGGCGCTAAAGGCCAGCTCAAAATTGCGGCGCGGCTCGGTGTCGCCATTGGAACTGCTGTAGCTGCGGTAGGTCAGGCGGTAGGTGCCGCCCCAGCCGGGTGGGGTGAGTTGGGCACCCAGGGTCAGCCGTGCGTCGGCAAAATCTGGCCCATCTTTGACACTCACCCGCTGGTTGTAGTCCAAGCGCAGATCCGACTGCAGCCAAGGCACGCCCCCGTAGCGCTGGGTGTGGCTGAGGGTGAGGGGAAAGCTATAGGTGCCATTTTCCTGGGATCCGCTGCGGTTGATGTTGAGGGTGGTGGTGGAGAGATCCCCCTGAAAGGTGGCGTTGAGGCGGAGGTCGGCATTGTCGTTGCGCCCGCCGGCAGGGCGGTAGGTGTTGTCTAGATTGAGGTTGAGCTGGCCCCGCAGTTGGCCTGCTTGGCCGAGGAGGTTGGCAGCGTAGAAGTCAAAGTTGTGGTCGAGGCGGAAACGGCTGGAAAAACGCTGCTGGTCAGCTTCGGTTACCAAGTAAAACTGGGCTCGCCCGTAGTTGACGCTGTCGGGGATGGGGAGAATGTAGTCGTGCAGAAAGCCGATGCCTAGGCCTTTCTTCTGCAGGAGATCCAGCCGCAGGCCGCCGAAGTTGTACTCGTCGAAGCGGTAGGCCCAACTGGATTTGACAAACACCCCTTCCGCCTCACTGCGCCCCGGCAGCACCCATTGGTGATCCCGCAGGCTGTAGACAAAGAGGGGCAAGTAGGCAATCTGCAGCCCCGCCCGCAGATCGCCCTCTTCGCTGAGTTCGCCGCCGGCAAAGACGCGGGCGTCGTAAACGATAACCTGATCGTCAGGAAACACCTCCACCCGATCCCCTTGCACGTAGTAGGTAATGGGCGGCTCGGGCGAAGTGGTGATGGTAGCCTTCTTGAAGAAGATCCGCTCTCCCAGCAGGGCGGTGGTCTCTTGGCTGCGCACAAAAACCTGGGTACCCGGCTCCTCCCCCGGCAGGATCACCAGCGAGTTTTCAAATTGAGCGCTGCGACCGGGGATATCCAAGTCCAGGTTGCGCCCCTCGATTTGCCGGATCCCGCGCCCCTGGGGTCCGGGGGGCCACTCCATGCGAAAAGGGCCCTCGCTGCGCAGACGCCGTTCCCGCCGGTAAAACAACAGCCGCTCGCCAGTGATGCGGGTGCCGTCGGCCAACTGGATCTGGGCGTTTCCCTCAGCAATGCCCAGGTCTTGTTCGGCAATGTAGCTGAGTACATCCCCACTGACATTGACTTGATCCGGGTCAAGAGGGATCTGCCGTTGGGCAGTGGCTGCCAGTTGCTGACGAATTTGGGATCCCTGGCTGGCAGGCGGAGCGGCTTCTGGGCCGGTGGCAGAAGCGCCCAGATCCCGCAACAGGGGGAACCGCTCCAACAACTGGGGAGCCAGTAGAGATCCGGCAGTGGGGGTGAATGACTCAGTTCCGGTTTGAGCTGCCATCTGAGTGCCGGTGGAAGCAGGTGCAGGGGAAGGGGCGCCGCCCAAATTCCAGCTCCCGCCGGCTTGCGAGAGCAAGGTTGGGATTCGCTGCGCCGCCTCTTCCGAACCAAGCCCCTCTTGCCCTTGAGGGGTAACCGGATGAGCAGTAGCTAAGCTCTCGCCAGTGGATCCTAGGCCGCGCCTAGCCTCGGTGGGACGCAGGCGGCGTTCTTCTTCCATCCGCAGGGCAGCCGCTTGGGAACGGGGAGAGCCGAGGGAGTCCAGAGTCGGAACAGTTGCAGGGGGCATCGCCGCTGAAGCGGGCCGGGAAGACGGCGTTGCCTGGGCCTGTTGTGCCTGTCGCCGGGCGTGGGCCGCTGCCCCCTCGGCCAAGAGCCGTTGCAGCCGCTGCCGATTCCGCTCTTCCGGCGTGAGCACCTTTTCGGGAGGGGATCCCGAGGAGACAGCAGGTGTCTTCCAAGAGCTGGAGGAGGCCGCTGCTGCACCCAGAGGCAACGCAGGCGCGCTCAGGAAGGATTGGGCCTCGGCTAGGGTGATGGGATCACCAGGGGGAGCAACCGATTCTGGGCTGGAAGCTCGGTGAGCCGGTTGTAACCGCTGGGCCGACGCTTGCGCTGCCCAAAAGTGCTGGTAGCCCTCCATCTTGGTGGGCAGGGGATCCGGCTGGGCAAAGACCGCCCTCCCCATTCCCACCCACAGGGAGCTGCCCCAGCAAAGGGCCAACCACTTGGCCCAAGGGCTGAAGCTAGGCGAGAAGTTGCCGGATCTCACCGTAAAAACCGCCACAGGAGAGAGAAGCCCGCCCCGCCGAAAATCATATTGGGCAACCAGGCAGCCAGCCAGGGATCGATATGCCCAACTCGACCCATGGCTCGTCCCAGGCTCATCAGTACATAGTAAATAAACACCAAAACAATCGCTAGCGCCACGCTGCCGTAGCGACCTGTCTGCCGCACCGTTTGCAGGCCCAGGGGAGCGGCTACCAAGATGGCAAAAAAGCTGGCCAGGGGGATGGCAAACTTGAGGTGGTAGTCCGTTAGACAGCGGGCCACATCGGCAGGAGGGCGCTGTTCCTGACGGTAGCGCTGGCACTGCTCCCACAGCTCCGCTGCCCGCTGCTCCTGGGGCACCTTTTCAGCATAGACCAAGCCCACCAGCTGGTTAACAATGTTGAGCTCCATCTCCGCCACCTGGCCTTCGTAGTAGGTGCGCCCCTGCTCGTCATAGCGACGGATCACCACCCCTTGCAGGTGCCACGCTTGGCCCACCTGCTGCGCCCTTTGGGCCGAGATCACTTGCGGGTAGCGCAGGTGGCCAGTCTCAGCCTTGCGATCCAAAATCAACAAATCCCGCATCAAGCCAGTCTTGGGGTCAATTGATCCAACATGAAACCAGAGATCGCTGTCTACTCGGACAACCTCTCCTGGGCTAAAGGGAAGGGCATCCTGAGCCAGGACAAGGTTGGTGTTGAGAGTCTTCACTTTTTGGTTAGTCTGGGGCACAATCACCTCATTAGTAAAGAGCGCTAAGCCACTAATGAGAAGACCAATGCAGAGCACGGGAAGCAACACTTTGCGATAGGGGATCCCGGCAGCCCGCAGAGCCGTGATCTCGCTGTCGGCCCCCATCCTGCCCAGGGTGAGCAGGGTGGCAAAGAGGCCGGCAATGGGAAAGGTAACTACCAAAACAGCGGGCAGATTGAGAAGGAGAATGTGCAAAATCGTGAGGGGAGGAGCCCCTTTTTTCACCAGTAAATCGGCGTAGATAAAAAGCTGGTTGCCCAGCATCATCACCGTGCCTCCCGCCACCCCCAAGAAGAAGGGGCGGATCATCTCCTTAAAAAGATAAAACTCCAAAAAAAAGCCCCCAAATTTTAGGGATCCCCACAAGCTCCCCCTACCAGCAGCGCCTTGGTGCCGTTTCCCTTTGGTCAATTGGGTGGGCATGTGCCTTTATTCCCTCAGACTGGCGTGCAACTTAGCCGGCCCCAGACGAGTGGCAGGCAAGGGTTGGATCCCTTCAGAGGGCGTCGGTGAGGCGAAATTGAACCATCCCCTGCTGCTGCTCGTCCCCCTCGACGGTGTACTCATCCCGCTCCAAGTTCAGGGTGACCAGCCTGCCGCTGAGGCGGTTGGCGCCCCGGCACATCTGATCCAGAGCATCGCGACCGGGCAGACCCTCACTGGTTTTGGGGGGAACGGGAGTGAGCTCGCCGCGATCGCAGAGGAGGACGGGAGCCTGATCGGCGGTGATCTTGAAAATTTGCCCTTGGTCGGAGTAGTCGGCCCGATCTCCCTCAATAGCGCGGTTAGCCTGGACGATTACCACATTACCGAAGAAGCGGGCATCGCCGCTGGCCTGGTCGATCTCCACGCGATCGGCATAGATCACCGTCGGTTGATCGACATCGGCCTGGGTCTCGGGGTTTTGTAGGCGCTGCGCCAGCCAGTCTCCCTCGATCTGCTCGATCACCACCTCTCCCCACAGCTCTACCTTGTCAGGGGTGATGGTGGCCCGGTTGGCTTTGGCTTTACGCCCCCGCTGGATAAACTCGACGGACCCACTGAACTCCGAGGTGCCCGTGCGGGAGTTGTAAACCAGGCGGGCAGCCCGCACCTCCGTTTCAGCCTGGCGCAGCTCCTCTAGCAGGGATCCGCCTCCGGCAGCCGCTGGGGAGGTGGCCCTCTGCTGGTAGAGAACATTTTCCTCAAAGACGAAGATCTTGTCGCGGTGGTTGCCCTCTAAGCGAGCGGCCGTGAGCACCCGCCCAGGCTCGCGCAGGGTCACTCCCCCCGTCAGCAGGCTTTGGGATTCGCGGCGGCGGTAGGTGCCCTGAGCTGCCTGGATGGTGGTTTCCCCTTGTTGAATTTCCAGGTTGCCCTCCCCGCGGGCAATTTGGGTGTTGCGGTCGTAGGTGAGACGGTCGGCAATGATGGTGACTTCCTGGTCCTGGGGGCTTGGAGTTGCCTGAGGACCAACCTGGGCCAAGCGCAGGTCGGCCAAGAGGGGATCCCAGCTGGTGTCACTGGCTACCTCCTGCAACACCACGCCGCCGGAGAGAATGCTCTGGGCCTGCTGGCGCAGGTAGGTACCCTGGGGAGCGCGAATCTCGAGGCTGCCTTCGCGGATGCGCAGGTTGCCTTTCCCCTCGGCCACCTGTTGGGTGCGGTTGTAGGTGATCTGGTCAGCGGTAATGGTGGTGGAGGTGGTACCGCCCGGGCCATCCGCAGACAAGACAACGAGCTTGCCCTGCTCGGCCCTGAGGAGGGCAAATTGGAAGTTAAACGAGCCGGAGCGGCCTTGCAGCACCATTTCCTGCCCTTTGACAGTAAACGGCGCTGGCACTTCTATGCGCTCTGCAGGGGTAATCCTCAAGGCGCTGGTCAGGAGCAAGCTGCCATCGTTGCTTCTAACCTCTACCCCCTCCTCCAGGTGCAGCTCGTCGGCGGTGGCGTCGTAGCGGGCCCGCTTGGCCCGCCAGGTCATCTGCTCGTTGCTAGCAAAAAATGGCTCCGGCACCCCTTCCCCGCGCTCAACCTTGTCTCCATAGAAGTAGCCCTGCACTCCCTGCTCGAACACCTGCTGCCCAGCAGCCAGCTTCACCTGTTCGGCAACGAGTCGCCAACGACGGCGCCCCCCCTGCTGTCCGATGATGTCCACCTTGCGGCTGACCGAATGGGGCTGATCTGGGGAAGAGGGCTTCACTTTTACTTCTTCAATCTCAATCGCCAAGGCCCAGGCCACCAAAGCCGCCAAGAGCCCGCTCCCCAGGAGCGCCACCCCCAGATTGGAATGGAAAAATTGCTGCATCCTCTCCCTTGCTGCTTCTCCAGCTCGATCCCTAGCTCACTCTGGGCAGTGGAGCCAACTCCTCAACCCGGCAGCTAGGCTGTAGCTTAGCGCAGTTTGCCAGCAGCAGGAGGATCCAGATCACAACCCCCTCTTCCCCTTAACCTAAGCGGCTGAGGATAAAGCCCAACCCCAGAAACAGCCCTAGGCAAAAGTGGAGGCCAACTGCAATGAACTTGGAATGACTAATCCGCTGCGGCTGATCGTAATAGGTGCCCAGCAGGCGGGAAAGCCGTACTGCAAAGGGGATCCCGGCAAAACCCAGCAGTGTCCAAGCGGGGAAAGTTCCTAGCCCCACAAACAGCAGCAGCAAGCCAAAGATACTGCCGCAGATCCAGGGGATGAGACGGGCAGCACGGCGGGTGCCTAGGCGAACCACCGGCGAGCGCTTGCCGGCAGCCAGATCATCTTCCACCTGATGGAAATGGGAGCAAAACAAGATTAAACTGGTCGCCATTCCCACCACCAGCGAGGCTGCCAAGGCCGGCAGCGACCAGGTCTGACTTTGGCTATAGTGGGCAGCCAAAACCGCCAGCGGCCCAAAGCTCAAAAAACAGAGGATCTCTCCTAGACCTTGGTAGCCTAGGCGTAGCGGCGGCCCCTGGTAGGCGTAGCCTAGCCCGCAGGCCAGCAGTACCAACAGCAACACTGTGGGATCCGCCTGCCGCCAGCTCAGCCAGAGGATCCCTGCCAACCCCAGGGCCAGGAAGGCATTGCCAGCCCAGAACACCTGCTCCGGCCTGCCGGTTAGGTTGACCAGCGAGTGGAGCTTGTTTTTGTCCACTCCTGTCTGGGCATCGAAGACATCGTTGCTGATGTTAACCCAAGCCAGAAGGCAAATGGCCGCCCCCAGAAACACCAGCAAAACCCCCACATCCATCACCCCCACCTGGGCATAGGCGATGGCGGATCCCACCCAGATGGGCATGATGGCCACACTGTACATGGGCGGCTTGAGGGCAGCCATCCACAACTGCCGCCGAGAGCAATCCTCCCAAGCGCCCTTCTCGGCAAGCTGGACTTGACTGGTCTCTGGAGCTCTGCAGGTTCTCTTCGACGGCTCCGGCTGTGCGAGCATGTTGGATCTGGCTCTCTCTGGGTTCTGTATTTGCTAGGTTAGGGTGCTTCCGCTCCCATCCCCAAGGATGCTAAGAAACTTTGCAATCTGTAAAGAAGCGCCTGGGATCCGGCGCTGGCGAGCCTAAGCCGCCGGCTGCTCTTTTAATCTACCTATCCTGAAACGCCCTTCTGCAGCTTCCCCTGCCGGTTGCGATGACGCTTGTCCTGTTTTCGGCCAAGGTGGGATCGTCCTCTTTTGCTTGCGCATGACTTCTTCTCTTTTCCCCTGGAAGGGTGCGTCCGGATGCCCGGAAGGGCCCAGAGCCTGGCCGCCCATTCACGCCTCGGCCGGGCCAGGAGAGGCAGAACACTTTTGGGATCCCTTGCTAGCGGCCTGCCAAGAGATGGCGCGAGCGCGAGGGATCCCCCAGATTCTCAGCCTATGGCAACCCATCGCAGGGTTAGATCCGCTGGCAGCGCTGGCCCGGCAGTTGGACTTGCTCGCCCCCAACCGCTTCCCCGGCTATTGCTACCTCTGCCACCAGACGCAAGGGGAACGGGTGCGGGTGCTGGGATGGGGATCCCTGCGGCAGCTCGACCTTTCGGGAAAGGGGAGATTTGAGGCAGCACGGGCCTTTGTACAAGGGCTCCAGCCCCATGTCCATAGCGCTCCCGGCTCCCCCCCAGCGTCCCCCCGCAGCCAGCAGGAGCGTCCCTTGTGCTTCTGCCGCTTTGGCTTTGCCCCCAACAGCGGTGGAGGGGCAGCGCTGGTTCTGCCCCGCTGGCAGCTATTGCAGGTGCAGGGGGGGTTGACGGTGGCGCGGCTCAACCTGGAAATTGGCCCCGACAGCGACCCGGCAGCACTGGCCAGCCAGATTGCTGCTTTTTTTGCCCGCATGCAGCGCCTTGCCGAGGCCCCCTTGCCTGCCTGGAAGCCCCAGCCACCCCTGGAGGTGGCAGTGGCGGAAGAGGCCCTCTTAGCGCGAATTGAAAAAGCCCTGCAAGCAATTCAGGCGGGATCTCTGGAAAAAGTGGTGCTGGCGGAAGCAGTGGATCTGGCCTTGCCCTCTCCCCCTGCTATCCCCTCGCTGCTGGCCTATCTGGAGGCCCATCACCCCGATTGCAGCGTCTTTGCCTTTGCCTTAGAAAGCAAGAGGGATTCTCCTCCCCAAATCTTTTTGGGAGCCAGCCCAGAGCGGCTACTCTCAGTGTGGCAAGGCTGGGTGCAGATTGATGCGCTGGCCGGCTCCGTTGCCCGCGGCGCCAACGGCCACCAAGACCGGATGCTGGCCAAGCAATTGCTCCGTAGCGCCAAAGACCGGCGTGAACACCAGTGGGTAGTACGCTCGATCCAGGAAGCTCTGGGCCGGCTGGGGATGGAGCCCCGCATCTCCCCTCAGCCACGGCTGCGCCGTTTGGCCAACATCCAGCATCTGCAAACGGTAATCGAGGCAGAGCTCCCCGCTGGTGTGCATCTATTTGACCTATTGGCCCAGCTCCACCCCACCGCCGCTGTAGGAGGCTATCCGCAGCAGGCGGCGCTGCAGTGGCTGGAGCAGGTGGAGCCCTTCGATCGCGCCAGCTATGCCGCCCCTTTGGGTTGGGTGGACTTGCAGGGCAATGGCGAGTTGGTGGTTGGGATCCGCTCAGCTCTGATCGAGGGGGAGCGGGCCCGCCTGTATGCTGGCGCCGGCATTGTGGCCGATTCCAACCCCACCCAGGAGATGGCCGAGATCCGCCTCAAGCTGCAAGCGTTGGCTCAGGCGCTAGCTCTACAGCCGTTGCGTAAACTACCCGAGCCCGACTGCTAAGCAGGACGGAGCAGGCTTTAGCGCTACGCAACGAAAGCGCTTCCCTGCCCGCTGGCCAAGCCACAAACACCAGTGACAGGTCTGTAGGCAGGCGGCACCACCGCCCTGTTGTGCCCACTCTCCCCCTGGATACGGGGGAGGTAGGCGGGTCTCCCTCCTGCTGGCTACAACCGCTCCCCAAACAGTTAAAGTTAAGGAGCTCGCCCTTCCGTTGGCCTCGACCTCTCTGCAGCATGGTGACCCCAAATCCCGTCCATTCCCCTCGTAGGGCTGGATCCCGCGCCCAAGTGGGGCTCTGGCCCGGCATCATTGAGCACTACCGGGAGTGGCTCCCCGTCAGCCCCCGCACCCCCGTAGTGACGCTGCATGAAGGTAATACCCCTCTGATCCCCTCTCCCGCCCTGAGCCGACGGCTGGGGCGAGACTGCCAGGTATACCTAAAGTTGGAAGGCCTCAACCCCACCGGCAGCTTCAAGGATCGGGGCATGACCATGGCGGTGTCCAAAGCCAAAGAGGCAGGGGCAGAAGCCATCGTTTGTGCCAGCACCGGCAATACCTCAGCAGCAGCCGCGGCCTATGCGGCTAAAGGAGGCCTGCGGGCCTACGTGCTGATCCCTGATGGCTATGTGGCCAAGGGCAAGCTGGCCCAAACCCTCATGTACGGGGCGGAGATCATCGCCATTCAGGGCAATTTTGACCAAGCGCTGGCCATGGTGCGGCAACTGGCGGAAGTCTACCCGGTGGCCCTGGTCAATTCTGTCAACCGCTTTCGGCTGGAGGGACAGAAAACTGCCGCCTTCGAGGTGGTGGATGCTTTGGGAGATGCCCCCGACTGGCTCTGTATCCCCGTGGGCAATGCCGGCAACATCACCGCCTACTGGATGGGCTTTTGCCACTACTACCAGCGAGGCAAGGCCAGCCGCCGCCCGCATCTCTACGGCTTTGAGGCTGCCGGCGCCGCTCCCATTGTCCTCAATCGCGTGGTGGAACATCCAGAAACGGTGGCCACGGCCATCCGCATTGGCAACCCTGCCAGCTGGGTAAAGGCCAAGGCGGCTGTCCAGGTCAGCGGTGGCAGAGTGGACAGTGTAACTGACGAGGAGATCTTGGCTGCCTATCGTCTGCTGGCAGCGGAGGAAGGGATCTTCTGCGAGCCAGCCAGTGCTGCTGCAGTGGCTGGATTGCTGAAATGGCGGGATCAAGTGCCCGTTGGCGCCCAGGTAGTGTGCGTGCTCACCGGCAACGGCCTCAAGGATCCCGACACGGCCGCCCAGCAGGGATCCGCCCCCATCCACACGGGGGTTGCCCCCGATTTGACTGCTGTAGCCCGCCTAATGGGCTTTTAGCGCCGCCCTGGGCGCTGGGGGAGGAATCTCAGGGGGTTTACTCGCCACTGGGGCTAGAAGGCTGCGCGGGCGACTGATAGTTGCGGATGGCCCGCTTGACCAAAGTGAGAAAGGCGTAGGCCCGTTGATCGTTGGGATCCAAGCGCATCACGGTCTGAAAGGCCTCTTCCGCCTGCCGCAGGACGTCTAGATCGATCTGGCCATCCACCTCTGCTTCCAGTTGAGCCTTTTGCAAGAGCAGTGCCCCGCGGTTGTAGTGGGCTGCAACATGGCTGGGATCCGCCGCCACCACCGCCTCCAGTTCGGCCAGGGCTGGATCCAGATAGCCACTCATACCCAGCACCCAGGCCAGCTTATAGCGAGCTTCGGTGTGCGTGGGATCCTCAGCAACTGCTCGGCGAAACGCCTGGATGGCCGCCGGAAAATCGCCCGCCTGAACCGCGGCAATGCCTTCTTGGTAACTGTTGCTGGCCATAGGCAAGTTTGAGTCCAAAGAGGAGGGATCCCTGATCTGCAGCTTAGCCCTTTCCAGATAGGATCTCCCGGTTTTCCCACCCCAATGGTGAGAAGCGGTTCAGCGCCTTTTCCCCGCTGGGCTTGCCATCCGGGGCAGGGGAAACTGCCTCAGCAGGGGATCTGAGATTGCGCGAAGCCTGCTCTGGCAAAACTCTGCCCTTTCCTAGGATGAACATAGCCGCTAATCAGGGGTGAACCATGAACGCCAAACTGCTCTTCCTGCCGCTGGCTTTGGGGCTGTCGATGGCTCCGGCCAGCGTTGTTTTCCCACAGACGCTGGGCCTCTACCCCCCGCTGCCAAGGCTACAACTGGCCGACACTCGCCTAGAAACCGGCAGCCGCTCCATCCTCGTCAACCCAGTACCTTCCGACGTGCAGGTAAATCTGGAGCTGGATCGGCGTGGCCCTAACCCCATCTACCGGCCTGGCGAGCCGATTTCCATTACCTTGAGCACCAATCGCGACGCCTACGTCTACCTCTTCAGCATCCAAGCCGATGGCCGCACCCATTTGATTTTGCCCAACCGCTTCTCGGGTGGAAACGAGTTTCTGCGGGCCGGCGAAGTGCGCACCTTCCCACCCCCCGGTGCCCGCTACCGCCTAACCATTGCCCCGCCCTTTGGCCAAGCCCAAGTGTTGGCGGTGGCCTCTCCCCGTCCCCTCAACTTTCAGGAGATCGCCTCTTTTGAGCAGGGCAGCTCCTTTGCCCGCCTGCGGGTACAGGGATCCCAACTGGGCGACACCATCGGCCGCGCCATTGTCGTTGAGGAGATCCCTGCCACCGAGTGGGTAGCTACCACGCGCTTCTATCGAGTTGCACCGCGGTAACCCCAGACTTTCTTCCAGAGCCTGGAACCGACAGCTAAGCAGGCTTGTCTCCGGCCTAGACCGAGCCGAAGCTAAAGCCTAGGAGGAGAAGAGCCACCAAGCTCACCCCCAACATCAGACCCGCGGGCAGAAATTTGCCGGTTTTGCGGTAGCGCAGCGCAAAAAGAAGGGATCCCAGCGCCGCCGTCCCCAAGCCCAGGCCCAGCCCCCAGCGGGGATCCATCCCCAGAAGTCCATAGCTAACCCCGCTGAGGACAGCTCCCACCAAACCTCCAACCAAGGACTTGAAGCTTTTGCCTCTCCCATAGCCGACTGCTCCGCCTACCAAAAGCAGCGCCCCATAGACCAGCAAAGTGATCCGTGCAACCACCATGACAGGGAAAATTCTCCTCCCCTACTTAGTTCACGACAATTTCACGGATCAGGGGCAGGCGGAGGGTGATATAGCGGTTGAGAACTGAGGTATCGACAGTGCTAAGGGCATGTCTTTTTTGGCAGGCACTTAGGAGGAGATTGACCAAGTCATCGTCACGCTGATTGAGCCAATCTGGTCTGCCAATCTCACTGACCAAAGACCAAAATTGGCGTATCATCTCAGGAGTCATGGCATCGTCCATTGCCTAGGGTAAGGACTAAACTGCAAAAGGGCAAGAGAAAGAGTCAGCTATAGCTTGCTTCCACGAAGCAGTAGCCAGGGGCTTTAAGTAGCCCTGCAGTTGGCAAGCCAACCACAGGTCTCTGGGCTGCTTTACAAGGGCAGCCCCCGCTAGAGCAATTACCTTGGCTGCATTGGAGTCCCACCCACCAGCTGGGTTGACGCCCTGTAGGCGACGCGCGCTGGTAACGCGAACGCGCAAGCGGCGCGGAGCACTAAAACGCTTCTCTTCCCCCTGACCACTCCACCAGCGCCAGGTCTGGGAGCTGTAGGCAGACAGCACCCGTACTACCGCGCCACCTGCTCTAATTGCCCTGTGAGCATTTGCTTTAGCGGCTCGGAGCGCTCTAAACTGCCACAACTGGTAGAATGTCCTACCGTTGGCTTGTTGCCGTTGCGTCTTGGAGCGCGGCTGCCGCCTCCTCTGCTCCTGCTTGGGGGCTGCAGGCTTTCCGGAGCAGTACACCTGGTTCTGAATGCAGACAGGGCTAACTATCTCCCGCGCAACCTGGCTGTTAGCATAGTGGCAAGCAGCGGCATTAGCGCTGGCGGTGCAGAGCATGTAAGCCCGCAAGGTAGCTCCAGCCGCCTGT
>NZ_JANSIV010000064.1:12046-22155 GCF_047502705.1 Synechococcus sp. H70.1 | reverse complement strand
TGGTGGCTGCTCCTACCTCCAGGGGTATGACTTCCAGCATTCCCTGCCGTGGGTTGCCTTGGTTGGCGGCAGCAATACGCCCACCGTTACGAACGGACAACTCCACTGTCTGGGCTCACCCCAGCAGTGCAGAGCACCAAAGCCTAGGCTTGTTCCGCCTTGTGGTCAAGACCTCTCAGGTAGCTCCCCATCTCCAGAATGGATGACTACCCGTCCCCCCTGCCAATCCAAACTGAGGGGTTTCGCCTCCGCCTCAATATCCAGCTGGGCCCAGGCGCTAACCATGGCCGCTCCCACCCGTTCTCGCTCCTCAGGCGCACAGAAAGCTAAGAGGGTAGGCCCAGCCCCGCTGATCACCACCCCGTAGGCTCCTGCAGCTAGGGCTGCCGCTTGGACCGGCTTGAAACCAGTGATTAACTCCATGCGGGCCGGTTGGTGCAGCCGATCCTGCAAGGCCACCTTTAGCCAGTCCACCCGCCCCGACTGCAAGCTGCGGATGAGCAGTCCCAGATGGCTGCTGGAAAAAACTGCATCGGCCAAGCTGACGGACTTGGGCAGGACCGCGCGGGCAGCCTGGGTGGAGACCTTGAAGTTAGGCACCGCCGCCACAATCCCGATGCGCTCGTGCCACTCCACCGGGCAGAACACCCACTGCCCCTGCTGGCCCTGCACACAGAGCTGACAGCCGCCCTGGAGGGCAGGCACTACGTTGTCGGGGTGACCTTCGAGGGCAATAGCCAACTGGAGGAGGGTCTCAGGGGCCAGGTTGAGGGATCCGATGGCATTGGCTCCCAACAGGCCGCCGACAATGGCAGTGGCAGAACTGCCCAGACCCCGCGCCAGGGGCACGTTGAGGGTAATCTCAATTTCCACTCCTGGCACCGGCTTGCTCAGCAGCTCGAAGGCACGGCAGAAGGCGCGATACACCAAGTTGTCCTTGCTCTGGCTTACATGATCGCTGCCGCGATAGTGAATGCTAAGGCCAGCGGGGAGCTTGCGAAATTGGAAGTGGTTGTAGAGCTGCAGAGCTGCACCTATGCAATCAAATCCTGGCCCCAGGTTGGCGGTAGTGGCCGGGACAATTACCTCTACTCGCTCTTTGTCCAAGGGAAAGCTCCTTAGCCAACAGCGGGCAACTCATATCTACCTGTGGGCTCCCATTATCCTACAGAGGGCGGACCTTAGGCTCGCAGGGCCTCAATGGGATCCAGTTGCGCCGCTTTGCGGGCCGGGAAAATGCCAAAGACCAGTCCAGTTGCCGTCGAGAGGGAAAAAGACACAATTACTGCCACCGGATCGACAGTGGTGGCCAAGGGGGTAAATATCCGCACTGCCACCAGCAGGCCGCTGCTAAGGAGGATCCCGGCTACTCCCCCGCTGACCGCAATCAGGATAGCCTCGGTTGCAAACTGCTGCAGGATTTGCCGACTGTCGGCCCCAATTGCCTTGCGCAAGCCAATCTCAGGCGTGCGTTCTGCCACCGAGATCAACATCACATTCATGATCCCTACCCCACCCACCAGCAGGGAGAGCGCCGCTGTGCCGCTTAGCAATACCCGCAGTAGGGTTAAAATCCTAGCTGCCCCATCCAGCAACACCTTCTGGTTGCGGATGACGAAGTCATCCTCCCCCACCAGCTGGTGCCGCTGTCGCAGGAGGTTGCGGATTTGGAACTCGGCAGCTGGCAGATCCGCTTCAGAGCGGGCCGAGACGAAGATGGCCGTCAGCTCCAGCCCATAGGGAGAGCGCCGTCCAACAAAGCGGTTGGCCACCACATCCACCGGCAAAAACAGGCGGGCATCGTTGTTGCCAAACACTGTCGGCTTGGGGCGCAAAGTGCCAATGACCTCAAAGGGCAAGTTGTTGAGCAGCAGCGTCTCCCCAATAGCGGCGGCGGGATCTAAGCCAAACAGCTCACGGGCGGCCTCACTGCCCAGCACCACCACCGGCCGCTGCTCCTCGATGTCTGCCGGCGTGAGGAAGCGGCCCTCCTCGACCTCCAAATTGAGCACCGACAAATACTCTGGCCAGGTGCCTGTGGCCTCGTAGCGACGGTCCACCCCGCCCCGCACAGCTCGGACATTGACGACCAGGCTGGGAACAGCTGCCGCTACAGCAGGCACTTCCGCCGCAATGGCCCGCAGGTCGTCGAGGGTGAGAGGACGGGCATTGCTGGCATCCACTATGCCAAAGCTGGAAGAAAAGACGATGAGCAAATTGGTGCCCAAGGCGCGAAACTGGTCCACAGCCAGCTCTTGGGCAGCCTGGCCAAAGCCCGCAATAGCTACCACTGCTGCGTTGCCAATGAGGATCCCCAGCATACTCAAGCCTGTGCGCAGGCGGTGCCGTCGCACCATTTGCCAAGCCATTTTGGCGGCAACCAGAAGGCTCATGGGTGTGGCCTGCCTCCTGCAGTTCTGCCAGGACGGCGCTCTTGCGGGAGCAAACTCTGCAGGGTTACTCCAGGCGGCAGCGCCGTAAAAACCCGATCCCCCGCCTGGAGGCCGGAGAGCACCTGGGTGATCCCGCCCTGGGTGAGGCCTGTCTTTACCGCTCGGTAGATGGGCCGCTGAGTTTGCGGATCCAAAAGGATTACTCCCTCTTGGCCTCCCTCCCGCAGGATGGCCACCGAGGGCACAGTGAGGGCTTGGGGGTACTGCTCTCCGAGAAAATCTACCGCGACATTCATGCCAATGCGCAAAAAGTCCGCCCCTGCCTCTGGCTCGATGAAGACCCGGAAGACTGTAACTTCCCGCACCACCACCGTAGCTGGAGCAATTCGCTTCACCTGCCCTCGCACCACGCGATCCGGATAGGCCAAAGATTGGATCTCCACCGGCTGGCCCACCCGCACCTGGGCAATCTGCGCCTCCGGCACCTCGGCCCGCACTTCAATCCCCTGGGCCAGCGTCAGGATGGAGCTGGAGGAAGCAGCGGTGGCTTCGGGAGCTACGGTTGTGGGAGTTACAAAGGATCCCACTTCCGCAAAGCGCTGCACCACCACACCGGAAAAAGGCGCCCGGATCTCGGCCTCGGCCAGGCGAGATTGCCGCTGGGCCAGCTCGGCTTGCGCCTGCGCAATCTGGGCTTGGATCTGCTGCAGCGTTTCTGGGCGGCTACCCGCTTGCAGCCGCTCCAGCTCTTGTTGGGCAGCTTGCAAGTCCGCTTGCGCTTGTTCCAGGCGAGCCAGCCGTTGATCCAGCTCGCTGCGGGCCACCACTCCCTCCTGCACTAGCGCCTGAATCCGCTCCAGCTCCTTTTGGGCCAAGTCCACCTGCGACTGCGCCGCCTCTACCCTGGCCTGGGCTGCCGCAATGACCTGGGGTCGCTCACCGGCTTGCACTTCCGCCAGTCGGGCCTGCAACTCTTGGATGCGGGCTTGGGCTTGGCGAATGCCACTGGCTAGATCCCCGTAGTCCATACGAGCCAGCACCTGCCCTGCCACCACCTCATCCCCCTGATCCACCAGCAGCTCCGCCAAGCGGCCTGCCTCCCGCGGGCTAACATTCACCTGGCGAATGGGCTGCACCTGGCCGCTTACCCGCAGCCGTTGGCTTAGATCCCTTACCTCGACGGGCACTGTCAACCTTTGCAGGCGCTGCACCCTCTGCCGCTCGAGATACCGCTGAGCCCAGATACCACCCCCTCCCAAGCTAGCCAGGAGCAAACCTAGGAGAACCCAGCCAGTAGGCCATCCTTTCCTATGGGATCCGGCCTGGGCCAAGGGCTGGTCTGCCGATTTGGCAGGGGGCAGGGATTCTGTCTGGGGCTTATTGGGATGCAGGACCACGAAGTCTCCCGCCTCTTTCAAGGGCTTACTTCTAGCCTACCTGGGCCAAAGAGAGGGGGCAAGCCAAGTCTTCTGAGGTGGGTTGGCTCTTCGGAACCCTGGAAACTTGTACAAAAAGCAAGAGGATTGCTACCATGATTGACTGCTGAGAGCGCCGGAGAGCCATGAACGCTCGCATTAACCCCGAGGCCATCCTCCGCTCTGTGGAGGCGGACTACCTGAAGTCGGATCTCCCCGAGATCCACGTCGGCGATCAGGTGCGGGTGGGGGTACGCATTCAAGAGGGTGGCAAAGAGCGAGTGCAAGCTTTTGAAGGCACCGTCATTGCCATGCGTCACACCGGTCTTAACCGCACCATCACAGTACGCAAGGTTTTCCAGGGTATTGGTGTGGAGCGGGTCTTCCCGGTTCACTCGCCGCGCATTGAGTCCATTCAGGTACTCCGGCGGGGTAAAGTGCGCCGCGCCAAGCTGTTCTACCTGAGGAAGCGGGTAGGCAAAGCCACACGCATCAAGGCCAAGGAAGATCTTCAAGGGGGAGCCCTTTAAAGATGGGGGCGAACCTGCTAAGCTGGGTAGAAGGCTGCTTCCTAATGCGTCCTTAGTTCAGTTGGTAGAACGTCGGTCTCCAAAACCGGATGTCGGGGGTTCGAGTCCTCCAGGACGCGTTACTGGAGAGTTGCAGTGGCGGACTGCCTTCTACGGGAGTAGGAAGCCCTTCTTGTCTCCAGCAAGGCCTAGGCTCTCCCTGTCTCCTTCTTGATGCGTTCCAGTTCTGCCTGCAGCTCAGCAATCTGCCGACGCAGGCGAGCTGCCTCCGACAGCTCAATGGCAGCGCTCCCTTTTAGCTCTGTTCCACCCATATCTTCGATAGTGATTTTGCGGGGGCCGCTAGCAGGCTCCCCCTCTTCCTTGCGCTTAGCATTGGCGGCAATGGCGTCCATGTAGGCCCGCGCCTCCTCGGCTCTCATTGCCCCCAACTCTACCAATTCATCCACTAAGGCTTGCACCTGCTTGCGCAGCTCCAGCAGGCGGTCTCTAGCACTCCCAGCCACCTTGGGGGCATTGTCGGCCACCAAAGCAGCCAGGCCCATCCCAAAGTAGAAAGCTTTCTCAGCCAAGTTGGCGAGGGGGTTGTCCTTCTCAGCCATAGGGGGTGCCCTGCCAGGGCCAGCGGAACAAAAATCCAGGTGCAGGAAAAGGGCGACCTGGGTTGACGCGCCTGCTCAGAGCATCCCGTAGTGCTGCTATCTTCCGATCCTGACACGGTTTGGGCGTCTAAGCCGCACGGACCCAGGTCTTCCAGTAGCCTAGCATTTTTTTCTCCTGCTTGAGTTGCTCTAGCGAGGGCCTGGCGGTTCCAAATAGACCGGGAGCCGCTCTCCCGCCCTCTCGCTGCGCTGTACCTCTTCTACCTGAGCTTGAGGGATCGCCACTGGCAGGGTAACCGGTTGAGCAACAAAACAACTGGCCACTGGCAGCGCCTGCTCTAGCTCGTCGAGGGGGCGTGGGATCACAGCCACGGCGTTGAGCTCGCCAATGCGCTCGGCCTCGTACATGCCCGCATCGATGGCAATGGCCACATTGGAGACTGTACCTCGAATGATGACCGTACATAGGCCGTCGCCAATTGTCTCGTAGGCGGCCAGCTGCACATCCGCTGTTTTCAGCATTGTGTCAGCAGCCCCCACCATGGCCGGGAAGCCACGGGTCTCCAGCAGGCCCACAGCTAGGTTGCTGAGGCGGCTGTAGCCCCGACTTTGGGCCAATTGAGACAGCTTGCTGCTGATGGGCAGCACTGCCTCTAAGTTAGGCAGGGGCCTTGGGATCACCAGACTGGAGATCTCCTCCTGATTAAACTGGCGGGCTACCTCAATCCCTTCTTCAATGGCAATGCGCACATCGGCAATGTTCCCGCGCACGATTGCTGTGCAGTAGCCGCCCGAGATCTTCTCAAAGCCAATGAGAGTTACGCCTGCCGACTTGGTCATGGCGTCGGCAATGCGGACAATGACTGGGAAGCTGCGTGTCTGGATGAGGCCTAGAGCAGTGGACATGGCCCTCTACTTCTTTATGCCAGTGTAGCTCTCACAACCCTCCGTGCCGCGAGGAGAGGACTTGGCGGTGAGGGTAGATCTTGCCCAGCAGCCGATCCAACTCTGCCCGGCCTGGTATCCCGTTGAGCTTGCGCCCCCCCAACTCTTCTTGCCCTGGCGCAGCTGCCTCCTCCTCCCGAGGGGTTGCCTTGTCTCCACCCGCTGCTTCAGGAGAAGGAGGAGGGGCCTCGGACACCGTCGGTGGGGTAGCTGCCTCTTGCACCCTCTCTGCCTCCCTAGACTCTGTCTGGGGAAAGACAACCCTCTCTTGCTCTCTCCCCCAGGTGGGATCCCCAAGCAGCGAGCTGGGAGGGATCACTGCCTGGCTGAGGACGGAACAGTTGAGCAGGGTAGCCTCGGCGCCAATGCAGGCATTTTCGCGGATGGTGCCTTGCCCAATCACCAGCACCCCCCTCCCTAAAGTAGCCCCCGCCTCCACCACTAGGGATCCCCCACAGGCGTGGAGGATAGATCCTGCGCCAATGCAAACGTTCCGCCCAATGTGGATGCGGCAGCCGGGGTTAGCCCGCAACAGCACCCCTGCCCCAATGCTTGCTCCCTCCTCTATTTCTACCTCACCACTGACCACGTAGTGGGCTTTACCGTTCTGCGCGGGCCAGGCACGTGGCTGGGGGGAGAGGGGCAAGGGGGAAGCTAGGGTGCTTCTCATGGCTAGGGGGCTGGATGGAAACCAACCCGGAACCAACAGGGCTCGGGCAAGAGGGAGATCCCTCAAGGGGTTTGGATGATCTGCTCCAGTACCCGCCGCTTAGATTTGGGGTCAATGCCCAGCAGGCGCACATACTCGCCGCGATGCTCCTCTAGGCAGGCCTCCAGCGCCGCTACCACCTGATCCAGTTGCGTGGCTTCAATGGGGCTACAGCTTTGCCAAGAGGAGGTGCGGAAGCGGCGCTTGTCAGCATGCTCGGTGCCAATGCGGTAGCCTTGGCTAAGCAGTTGCTGGACTTGCGCCACCACCTCGCTGCTAAGACGCCTAGCCCCGGGTGCAGGGGAAGCTGCTGCCCCTGGCGAGCCTTGAGCCGCTGGCGCAGAAGTAGGCGGCTTACCGCTGGGGGTTTGGATGATGCGCTCATAGACCCGCTTCTTCCCTTTGGGGTCGATCCCCAGCAGGCGAACGTAGTGACCCTGGTGCTCTGCCAGCGCCGCCCTCAGCTCAGTTAACACCTCTGGCCCCCGCTGGCCACGAAGGATAGGCCCGCTCTGCCAGGAGGAGGTTTTGAAGCGGCGCTCGTCAGCGTATTCATAGCCAATGCGGTAGCCCTGGGCCAGTAGCCGGTGGACCTCCTCCTGCAGCTCCAAATCCAGGCTGGCACTGCTCCCTTCTGCCCCAGAAGCCGCACCTGCAGCTGCGCCCGCTTCTGCCGAACTGCTGCCTGCCTGATCTTGGGGCGTCTGAATCACCTTCTCCAGCACCCGCCGCTTGGCTTTGGGATCGATCCCCAATAGGCGCACGTACTCTCCTGCATGCTCGGCCAGGGCTGCCCGCACAGCCGTTAGGATCTCCTGGACGGAGCCGCTGAAAGTGCCCAAGGTCTGCCAGGAGGAGGTGCGGTAGCGACGAGCATCGGCCACTTCCAGACCAACGCGGTACCCTTGGGCCACCAGGGTTTGGATCTCCTCCTCTAGGCGCAGTTCCGCTCTACCGGAGCCTGGCATAGCAACCGAAACCCGGCTGGAGGATCCGGAGAGGGGTGCCGGCCCTTCTGGGGTTTGGATAATCTGCTCCAGCACCCGCCGCTTGGCTTTGGGATCGATCCCCAACAGGCGCACATACTCCCCACGGTGGGCTGCCAGAAGGGCCCCCAGCGATTGCACCACCTCGGCCTCCTGGGTGCTGAGGATAGGGCTTTCGCTCTGCCAAGAGGAGACCCGGAAGCGACGAGGGTCAGCGTATTCCAGACCCACGCGGTAGCCTTGGGCCAAGAGGGCGCGTACCTGCTCTACCACCTCTGGGCTAAGAAGGGAGCCACTGCCGTTGTGCCCATTGGCAAGAGAGGAAGAAGACTCCGGAGTTGAGGAACCAGAAGCGCGGGCTTGCAGCAGCTCGTTGCGGATAGGAGCAATACAGACAAGGTTTTCGCTGCAGTGGTAGCCCTCCAGCAGAGCTTGGTTGATGCCGATGACGTGCTGCGCAAACTTGGCATCGCTATCTTGGACATCCGGCAGCCGGTCGGCCTCCGCTTGGTTGGTGATGATGGAGCCGGAGCGCACATATTTGCCTGGCGGGATCTCCACATCCTGGATGAGGCAGTGCAACATGATGATGCAGCCATCTCCCACCCGCGCATTGAACACGGTGGAGCGGAAGCCGATGAAGCAGTTGTTGCCCACATAGGCTGGCCCGTGAATCAAGGCCATGTGGGCAATGGAGGTATTCTTGCCAATCCACACGGAGTAGGGCTGGCCATCTTCCCCGATGACCCGCCCTTTTTCCAGACCGTGGATCACCACCCCGTCCTGGATGTTGGAGCCGTCGCCAATGTAGAAGGGGGATCCTTCATCTGCGCGGATGGAGGTTCCAGGGGCAATGAGCACCTGGGCGCCGATGCGCACATCCCCGATGAGATTGGAAAAGGAATGGACGTAAGCAGAGGGATGAATGGTGGGTTCCGCCAAGCGACGCGACCAGGGCGTTGGCGGCGCAGCATAGGTTTGAGCAGGCATAACCGTGAGCCTCTAGACCAAATCAGAGGAGGAAAGGGAAGGATCCCAGCTAGCGTTGCTCGCGCTTGTTGTAGAGGGAGCGACCGTCGATGCTAACGGTGTCAATAATTGCCATCACCACTGCATCTAAAGGACGGGTTTCATTTCCCCGCGGTTGGCGAGCCGCGCTACCTTGGCTAACCAGCACCCATTCCTCGGCGCCGGCCCCCACTGGATCAGCAGCCACGGCATAGTCTGGCTGCGGCCGGCCCTCGAGATCGACATACTGCACCACCAGGAACTTGACGCCCGTCAGGCTGGGATCCTTCTGGGTGCTGGTGACGGTACCCCGTACAATCGCGATACGCATCTAGGGACGCGTGAAGGGACGAATGGCATTGACCCCTTCGCGGAATTGGGCCACATCCTCGGTGTAGCGAATGGGCAACACGTACTCCAGGTTTTCGTGGGGACGGGCAATGATGTGCCACGAGAGCAACTGGCCACCGTTGACCCGCTTTACGGCTTCGATGCCGGCAGCTACTGAGGCCTGTACCTCAGAGACATCGCCCCGCACGATCACGGTAACGCGCCCACTGCTAATTTTCTCGTAGCCCACCAAGGTGACGCGCGCTGCTTTCACCATGGCGTCGGCCGCTTCTACCACCGCTGGGAAGCCCAGCGTTTCAATCATTCCAACTGCGATGGCCATAGGGACTCCTTACACTGAGATGGGTTTAGGGGGGGGCTGGAACTCTTCCAGCTTGCGGCCTAGGTGCGAAACTGCTCCACTGCTTCGGTGTAGCGAATGGGCAGCACGTACTCCAGGTTTTCATGGGGCCGAGCAATGATGTGGTGGGAGAGAACCTCACCCCCACTGACCCGCTTGGCAGACTCCAAGCCGGCAGCTACCGAGGCCTGCACCTCCGAGACGTCGCCCCGCACAATCACGGTGACACGCCCGCTGCCAATTTTTTCGTAGCCCACCAGGGTGACACGCGCCGCTTTCACCATGGCGTCAGCTGCTTCCACTACTGCTGGAAACCCCCGCGTTTCAATCATTCCAACTGCAATAGGCATATCAACTCTCCCCTCTTGAACACCTAGTTCTTGAACACCGTGAAGATCAACCTAGCAGTCGCTGCCTTTAGCTTGCTGCCGGGATCTTGCAACCTTATCGGCTTAGGGAAGATCCTCTGCCCTAGCTTCAACTGATAGCTCTTTCAGTAAAACCAACCCTGACTCCCTTAGGCGCTTCTCTTTCCCTTCCTGCCTGAGAAAGACCTGCCTAGCAGCAGACCTCAGACAAGGTGGGAACGAGCCACTAGAAGCCATTGCGGTTTCACTGCAGCCATCGTTTAGGAGGGCAAAGCTGCTAACTCTGAGCTCAACGCTAAAACAATCATACAGAAAATTTGGCTGAGATGACTCAGAGCGAGGATCCCCAACCTAAGCAGAATGATATCCCCAATCGTCCTGAATAAAAATCAACATTTTTAATTAGAGTGATAGTTTTTATTAAGAAAGCATGACTGTTGTTAACCGTTCACAAATAGTTCC
>NZ_JANSIV010000064.1:9410-11946 GCF_047502705.1 Synechococcus sp. H70.1 | reverse complement strand
TTCCCTAAAGCTCCCAGCTCAGCTACCCCTTCCTTGACAGCGCAGCGATGAGGGTACCTCCAAGCCATGGGCTTCCAAGAGGCCGGCTTGGCCTAGCAACTGCCTTGGGGATCCCTGAGCCCAGATACGGCCTTGATCCAGGAGGATCACCCAATTGCACACCTCAAGAATGAGCTCCAGATCGTGGGAGGCCAGCAGAAAGGTGTGGCCTGCTTGCTGCAAAAAGGCAATGAGCCGTCGTCGTGATCGCAGATCCAGGCCGGCAGTTGGCTCGTCGTAGAGCACCAGCTGGGGCTGCATCGCCAGGACTCCAGCGAGGGCAACTAAGCGCTTTTCGCCATCGGAAAGGTGGTGAGGTGGGCGATTGGCTAGATGCAAGGTGCCGGTCCTTTGCAGGGCTGCCTGCACAGCGGCCGTAATCTCCGCTTCAGGCAGGCCCAGATTGCGCAGTCCAAAGGCTACATCTTCGGCCACGGAGGGGGCAAACAGTTGGTCAGCGGGATCCTGAAACACCAGCCCCACCTCAGGCCGAAACTGGCCGGGCTGCAGCGGCTGACCCAACAACGTAATCTGTCCGGCCCAGGGGGGCAAGAGACCAGCAAGGGCAAGGAACAGGGTAGTTTTGCCAGCACCGTTGGGGCCAATAACCCCTACACGCTGGCCAACTTCAACTCTTAGATCCAGCCCTTGCAGAACCGGCGGGCAACCAGGGTAGGCAACCCACAACTGGTGAACTTCTACCGCCAGCTCTGGAGTCATCCCTAGCGCAGCTCCAAATCCTTCCAGCGCCTCTGCAGGGCAGCAGGGGTAAGCTGCAAGGTGGGCACACTGGGGCTGGTTAGATCAATCCGGAGAATTTCCTCAGGCCTACACTCGCAGTAGCGGAGCAGATCCCGCATTTGGTTGAGGGTTTGAATTTGCAGGGGCAGGCGGTCAGAAAGCGGCCCCAGATAAACATTGCCCAGCTCGGTGTGCAGGGTAATCCCTCCTCCGGAGTGCCAATCCACTGCCCTGATTTGAAATTCAGAAGGTTGCAGGGCTTTGAGCAGTAGCGCCCATTGCTCCGGTGGATGGTTTTCCCAGCCCAGCAGCTCCAACTTAGGCAAAGACCTAGACTGGAGGAAACGGTAGGGATCCGGCGGCAGCCAGTTGCCCTGCAGATCCACCCACCCCGCCTGGCCGCCTTGACGAGCCCGAGCAATCGGCCGCCGTTCCCGCACTTGGACAATAACCCCCACCGGCAGCAACCGCCGCTGCACCTGGACGCTTTCAAAAGGAGAAGGGCGGCTGGGGGATCCCAGCAAGGCTCTTTCCAAGACAGTCGGCTGCACCTGCCAGATATTCACGGGATAGGTCAGAGGCAATTGCTCCCGTATCCAGTCGGGATCCACCCAGTAGCTGCCCCTTACCTGAATTTGCTCGGGCCGGCGAATCTGCCAGTAGGGCTGCCGCAGGCCCAACACCAGCAGCGTCAGAACGCCTACTGAGATAGCCAAGCGCCAGGACCCCTGCCAAAAGCGACTGCGCCGTTGCTGACGCAAAAGTCGCCTGCGCTGCAGAAGTTGTTCGCGCGTGGCAAGGTGGAGCATCTCCTGCTCCCCTTTAGCTTGCAATCTCCTCAACCTGATCCGCCCGCAGCCAAATTGGGGGAGTGGGGACAGCTCCAAACTTAATCTGGACGTAGTCCCCCCTAATGTCCACTACTTCCCCAGCAGTTTCAAAGACGTAGTTGGGGATCATCGGATCACTGGCCTGAGCTTCCAAGCTGCCTTGCAGTTTCTCACGGATAGCTCTTACCAGGGTGCCTCGCTTGATCGCCATTGGCTTTTCCTCTAGTCCTGATTGGCGGGTTAAGTCCGCAAGCTGATCCCTTCCCAAGACTCCCTTGCAACCAGCCTACTTTTTCCGTAAGCTGCGGGCCATCTCGCGGAACTTCTCTAGGTCGGATCCTCCTTGGCGGCGTGAGCCTGCTCCGCTGCTGCCATCTGAGGTGGGGGAGCTCTGCTCAGCCACAGGTTCAGCAGCTTTGGTTTGTTTTTCTAGCTTAACCTTGCTCAAGGAAGAAACCTCCTCCACCACCTCTATCTTGCTGCCAGAGCCAAAGTCTTTGAAAGTATGCTTCACGAGCTTAGGGGTGCGCATGTATTCGATGTTGCCAAGGGTCTTGGCCTCATCGGGGGGGAGGAAGAAGGTGTTGTCTTGCTTGCCTTGCTTTTTGGCCGGCTGAGCGACCTTCTCTGAGACGGGATTGGAATCTGCTTGGCCAGGCGAGCCGAAAAGGCGCCGGAGAATGCCTACCATTGTCGTTTTGCTTGCAGTACGAGGAAAGTTGAGCCGGGAATTCAGCCAGCCGCGCTTAGATAGGGTAACGGCTGAGCTCGGCTATGGAATCATGTTAAGCTAACTCAAGATAACATGCTCCCTCCCTCCAGAGCAGTCTTCTTGGCCAACTGTTTGGAAGGCTTCCACAGGCAGCAGAGGCCAGCGAGAACCTCCCCAGGATCCCTCGACAAGTTCAGGGATCCGAATAGCTGGC
>NZ_JANSIV010000064.1:0-9310 GCF_047502705.1 Synechococcus sp. H70.1 | reverse complement strand
GTTTCGACTACACCGGTCTGAAGGTATTGGCTTGCCTCAGGACTGGCTTTGGGATCAGCGCTCCTAGATCCCCACCTCACCAGGCTAAAAAGCCGCTGCGAGCCTTACCTGGCAGGAGTTGAGAAGCGGACGTTATCCCTGGGCCTCCGAAAGCGTACTGTAATCTTGAGCGGGCTGCCTAAATTCAAGGCTGTGCCAATGCAGCGGGCCAAGATTTGAATGTTTTGCCTTTGTTCCAGCGATTCTAAGATCCCGGCGATGGACGAGTACCGCACATTCATCTTAAGCCAGATCCCAGTTCGAACGAGCTAGTATCTTACACACAACCTAAAAAGCAATCGAAGAACAGCAAAAGAAACACTGCATCGTTCTTTGCATAGAGGCTAGGATGACCTACCCCTCTCCCGCATCGGTAACCCTACGGATTTTGTTTCAGGAATAGTCAGCAACTTGCGGCAAGAGAAAGACTCAAGGCAATCCCGTAGCCTGGTTCCTTCCTGCGGCTCTGCTGTCTGAAACAGCCCCTGGCCCTAGTAGGTGTTGCTGTTCCACCTTAGAATCTTAAGTAGAGTTGAGTGCCCCTACTGCCGCCTGGCCGGGTGCCTTTCCTTGACACTCTGGAAAGGGGTGGCCCAGCCGCAGAGGCGGGGGCGACGGCCATTGCGTTTTGAGAGGAATCCATGTTGTTCATTTTTAACCTAGCGAAGCGTCTGCAGACCATTCTCCTTGCTCTTGCGGTTGGGGTGGCTGCGGTGGCTTTCCTGTCCAACCCTGCTGCTGCTGAAACCTACACGGTTAAGATGGGCTCGGATAAGGCCCAACTCGTTTACGATCCCCCCACGCTGACTATCAAGCAAGGGGATACAGTTCGGTGGGTTAACAACAAGGCCTATCCCCACAACGTCGTTTTTGACAAAGTACCGGGTGGTGATGCAGCCCTGGCAGCTAAGCTCTCCCACAAGGCCCTGCTCACCGCTCCCAACCAAGTGGTGGAGACGGCCTTTGTCGATGTCCCGCCGGGTGAGTACACCTACTACTGCACGCCCCACCGGGGAGCCGGCATGGTTGGCAAGATTATTGTCAAGGGGTGAGTCAGACCCTAAGCAAGGGATCCCACCTTCTGCTTGCTGGGGGGGATCCCTGGCCATAGTATAGAAAAAGCTAGCTCTCTCAAAAGTGAGAGGGCTTTTTTGCAAAGAGATGCCTAGCTAGCCTGGGCTTAGGCTAGACAGGCGCTAGCCCATACCGGTAGTCCCCCAACGAGTTTCCCATGACCACCCCTGTTAAAGGCTACCTGCTCCTGGCAGTTTCTTGCGTCAGCGCCATTGCCGCTGTGGGCTCAATCTTCGAGTTGGCGTCTGGTGAGCCAGACTTTGGTGTCGGCCCCACCAGTATCATCTTGATCGTTGCCGCTCCCTTGGCCGTTTGGCTGTTCCAGGCCGCAGTTGAGGCGGCGCGAGCTGCTAACGCCGCCGGCAAGGGGGGCAAGAAGAGAAAATGAGGAGCAGGTAGAGGGGAAAACCTTGGCTAAGGGGAGGAAATTAGCAGGTTTGCTGTAGCGAAACCTGGGATTCCTCGGCTGCTTCTGCTGCCGGGTGGAACTCCGGCAAGAGTTCCCGTTTTTGCACTCTTCCAAGAGCTGCTTCCAGCTCTGCAGTCGCTAGGGTACAACTTGAGCCGCTGCCGTTTAGCACGGTCTCCGTTACCTGTCCGCTTTTGTCAATCCGATACTCAATCTTGAGGTACTCGGGCATCTGCCTGCTCAACAACTCCTTTTCTCCTCCCTATTGTATTCCTGCTTTTTCCTCGGCTAGAGGGGCTGGGCTCTATGGCTTCGGCGCGTCCCCCCTTGCAAGCTGGCAGAAGGGATCCCGGCATCCGCCGCGATCTGCAATTGGGAGTGGGGGCACTGCTAGGCGTTGTCTTGATCGGTACCCTCTGGTACCACGGGGTGGAGCAGTGGCCTTGGGTGGAAGCCTTTTACATGAGCGTCATCACTCTAACCACGGTCGGCTTCATGGAGGTGAGGCCGCTGGGGGATCGGGGGCGTTTGTTTACAGTGGCCTTGATCCTGATGGGGGTTCTGAGCATCGGGTTCATGGTCAATCGCTTCACCGATGCCCTGATCGAGGGACATTTCGAGGAAGGGATCCGGCAGCGAAAGTGGAAGAAACAGATGGAAGCGCTGAACAACCACTACATCGTCTGCGGTTTTGGGCGGATTGGGCGGCAGGTGGCCCAAGAGTTTCAGGCAGAGGGGGTGCCGTTCTTAGTGATCGATCAATCCGCCGAGGCGATTCAGGTGGCACGAGAGTTGGGATATGTGGCTCTCCAGGGGGATAGCACCCTGGACGCCACCTTGCTGGCGGCGCGGGTACAGCAGGCTGAGGGGTTGATTGCCGCCCTCTCCACCGATGCCGAAAACCTCTATGTAGTGCTGTCGGCCCGCACCCTGAACCCCCGCATCCGCACCATTGCCCGCGCCAACACGGAAGAGGCTTTGCAAAAGCTGCAGCGGGCAGGTGTCACCCACGCCATTTCCCCCTACATTACGGGTGGGAAACGGATGGCAGCGGCTGCCTTGCGTCCCCGTGTGGTGGACTTTGTAGATGGGATCCTCTCCGGTCGAGATCGCACCTTTTATCTAGAGGAGTACGAGCTGGCGGCTGAAGAATGCCCCTACGTTGGCCAGACCTTGGGGAAGGCCAATCTGCGGGCCCGATCTGGCGCTTTGGTGGTGGCGATTCGGCGGGCAGATGGCCAGTTAATTGGCGGCCCCAGCGGGGACACCTTGTTGCTACCGGGGGATCTGCTGCTGTGTATGGGCACGGCTGAGCAGTTGCGCCGCCTGGGTCAGTTGCTCTATCCTCGCCCCTAGCTGAGCTGGACAGGCTGGCTAAATGCGCCTGAGGATGCTGGGACCGTGGGAATCGGTGCCACAGGTTTTTAAGAGTCCGTAGGTCTCGGCCAACTTTTCCCCCGTCGCCGTCTCTTCTGGGCTGGGAGCCCAAGGTTCCGGATTTTTGTAGGCGTAGTAGACCTCAAGGCCGTCGATTCCTAGAGCCGCTGCGGCGGGGACAATGACTTCCGCAGGTAGCCAATAGCGGAAGGGATGGGCCAACACTGCCAACCCCCCTGCCGCTTGAATGGCCCCAATGGCCTCAGCGGCAGCCAGGCCGGGAACTTGCTTGCCTTGGATGTAGGGAGCCAAAACGGCAGCAGCGGGGTCAAACCCGTAGCCAAGAATGTGCACCTCGCAGCCCAGCAGGTTGGCTGTAATCTCGATCCCCGACCACAGAATGGGATCCTCGGGGCGATCCAGGTGGGCGCGGGCCTGTTCGTAGCCCTTCAGGGTGTGGTGATCGGTGATGGCTAGGCCGCTGAGGCCATGTCGGCGCGCCTGCTCCGCCAGTTCCACGGGATCCATTTGCCCATCCGAACAGCGGGTGTGCAGGTGAAAGTTGTACTGCAAGGGACAAGAAAGGGGACCGATCCCTTGCAGCACCCGCCGCAGCTCCCCTAAAGAAGCCACCCTCCAGGGACTCCCTTGCAAACCAACCGGCATGGCTACCCTTGCCTCTCGAATAGGCCCCGCTCCAGAGCAGCTAAGCTCCGAAGCTTTATGTTTTGTTAAGCATGTCCACCTATTCTAGCCGGGTTTTAGCTGGGGTGGCAGCTACCGCTGCCTAGGGGTTGGCCAAGATCTCTTCGGCGGCCTTGAGGGCTGCTCCAGGAGAGAAGTCACTGTAGCCCAGGGTGTGCAGGGTGGACTCCAGAGCAGCCAGCGTGGTGAGAATGTCGCGGTCGCTTACAAAGCCTAGGTGGCCGATGCGGAAGATCTTGCCCTTGAGGTGGTCTTGGCCGGCAGCGAGGGCAATGTCGAAGTGCTTCTTGAGGGTACTGCGGAGGGTGTCGGCGTTGATCCCTTCGGGAGCCAGCACGGCTGTTACCGAAGGACTGGCCGCCGACTCTGGGTTGACCAAAAGCTTTAGCCCCAGCGCCTTGACACCGGCGCGGGTGGCCTGGGCCAAGCGGGCGTGGCGGCGGTAGATGGCTTCCAACCCTTCGGCCCGCATCAGGCGCAGGGTAACTTGCAAGGCGTAAAACAAGTTCACTGCCGGGGTAAAGGGAGTGGTGCCCTGGCGCAGGGCTTTTTGGGCCAGCTTAAAGCTCCAGTAGTACTTAGGAAAGCGAGAGCGCTCAGCAGCAGCCATGGCCCGCGGGCTGACGGCCACAAACCCCAGCCCCGGCGGGATCATGTAGCCCTTCTGGGATCCAGAGGCCACCACATCCAAGCCCCACTCGTCCATAGGCACTGGCATCGCCCCCAAACTGGTGACCGCATCCACAATCACCAGCGCTTCCCCATGCTCACGGGCGGCAGCTGCAATAGCCTGCACATCGTTGGCCACGCCGCTAGAGGTTTCGGAATGGGTAAGGATGACCGCCTTGATGGTCTTTTCGCGGTCAGCAGCCAGCTTTTCTTGGAAGACTTCGACGGGATAGGGCACCCCCCAGGGGGTTTCTATCCGCTCGCACTGCAGGCCAAACTGCTCCGACATCTCGGCCCAGCGCTCGCCAAACTTGCCGTTGACCCCCACCAAAACCCGTTCCCCTGGGCTAAGGGTGTTGAGGATCCCGGCTTCCATGGCCCCGGTGCCGCTGGAGGCAAAGACAAACACATCGGAGGTGGTCTGGTGCAGCCAGCGCAGCCCCTCCGTCACCTCTTCCAAAATGGCGGTGAACTCTTTGCTGCGGTGCTCGATAGGCCCCCGCGCCATGGCCAGCAGCGCACTCTCGGGAACCGGAGTGGGGCCAGGGATCATCAACATCAACTTGTCTTTCATGCGTGTCCCGCCAGGGAGGTCAGGTTTGAGAGGTGGCGGCCAGATTCGAACTGGCGCATAGAGGTTTTGCAGACCTCTGCCTTACCACTTGGCTACGCCACCCTATCCCTTAATCAGGCTATGTATTCTACCCGAAAATGGGATCCTGCTGCCAGGTGCTGGGGGCGTGGTAGGGCTTGGGTCGGCTTTTCCCCCGCAGGTCGTCTTTGCCGCGGGG
This sequence comes from Synechococcus sp. H70.1, assembly GCF_047502705.1. Taxonomy (NCBI): domain Bacteria; kingdom Bacillati; phylum Cyanobacteriota; class Cyanophyceae; order Synechococcales; family Synechococcaceae; genus Synechococcus; species Synechococcus sp. H70.1. The sequence goes on along the minus strand of NZ_JANSIV010000064.1, from coordinate 4,246 downwards.
GCTGAGGGTGGCTGCGCAGACCCCCAGCCTAGTCAGTTACAAGCAGTAGCCGCGGGGGGTGATCAGCCACCTGCTGTAGCGGAAGGTCTGGGAGTTGCCAATGAGCACTAGGGTAAACATGTCCACCTGCTCAGGATCCAACTCCCCTAGCGTGGTGAGGTGGAGGACCTCGCCGGGACGGTAGAGGTTGCGGGCCACCGCCACCGGGGTGTGGGGGGGACGGGCGGCCAAAAAGATCTGCAGGGCTTTGAGGAAGGGATCCAGCCGCTGCCGCGAGCGGGGATTGTAGAGGGCCACTACAAAGTCAGCGGCCGCCGCCGCCTGCAACCGCTTCTCGATGGCCGGCCAGGGGGTAAGGCGATCGGAGAGGGAAATGGCGCAAAAATCCTGCATCAGGGGCGCCCCCAGGCGGGCGGCGGCAGCCTGAAGGGCGGAGATCCCTGGCAGCACCTCCAGAGAGGGGCAGCTCCCATCCCAGCCGCTGCGGGCCAAGTACTCCAGCACCAGCCCGGCCATGCCGTAGATCCCGGCATCTCCCGAAGAGATTACTGCCACCTGCAGCCCCTGCTGGGCCAGGGCAATGGCCCGCTGCGCCCGCTGCACCTCCTGGGTGAGGGGGAAGGCCTCCCGAATTTGGCCGGGGTGCAGGAGGGGTGCCACCAAGTCCAGATAGAGCTGGTAGCCAATCACCACGTCGGCTTGGGCCAGAGCCAGGCGGGCAGCCAAGGTCAATTGAGCGGGATCCCCAGGGCCGGTGCCAATCAGCCACAGGTGCCCGGCGCGAGGGGAATACTCCTGAGCAGCGCGGGCAATGGCCAGGGTACACGCTCCCTCAGTCTCTGAGGCAAAGACCTGCTTGGGGCAGAGGAGGGTGGCCCCCTCCTGGGCTAGCTTGTCCTCCCCCGACCAGCGCTGGGCAGCCAAAAGAGCAGCCGCCTCTGCCACCGAAGGGGTGCCCACCGCCTGCCGCACCGCCTCCGAAGGGTGGGGAATTGGGATGCCGGCCAGGGCTTCGGCAGAGAAGAACTGGATAGGCCAGCCGTAGGCCTGGGCTAGCTCCAAGAGTCCCACTTCCTCCCGTTTCAGCTCCAGCGTGGCCAAGCCGGCAATGGCTTCGAAAGCTAGCCCCTGAGCCTGCAGCAGGCGGCGCAGGGATCTCTCCAGCCAGGCGCGACTGGTGCCCCGCTCGCAGCCCACCCCTACCCACAGCACCCGCGGGTGCCAGTGGACGGTGGGGATGGGGGGGCAGGGTGTTGTATACTCGCCAATCCGGACCTGGGCCACCGCCTGCTCAGGAGGGGTGGTGAAAAGGGGGTGATCTGGGGGCCAGGCCTGGCGCCAAAGCTGTGTGCCACAGGTTTGCTCAACGGCCACCGGCTCTCCCCGCGACAGAGCGGCTGCCACTCCGTTCCAATCGCCGGTGCCCCGCTGCCAACCGTAGGGATCCCCCAGCCCATCCAAAGGCGGGATCCCCAGTCCTTCTGAGGCAGAGGTGAGGATGGGCTCGGCCCCCAAAGCAGCCGCCACTTGCCGCGCCAGCGCCTCAGCTCCCCCCACATGCCCGCCACAGAGGCTGAGGGCCCAGCGGCCCGCCTCATCCACCACCACCACCGCCGGATCCCGGTATTTGTCTTGCAAGAGGGGGGCAATGAGCCGCACCACCGACCCAACTGGCAGGACAAAGATACAGGCCTGCACCTGCGGCCAGTTCTGGGCCACCGCTGCCGCCAGGGAGCCCAGTTCCCCATAGTCTTGCCAGGGCGGAGGCAGAGGCTCTCCCTGAGGGTTGGCTTTGCTCCAACACACCCACTCCCCCGGCAGCAGCGAGAGCAAAACCTGGGCCAACTGGCGACCGCGGGGGGTGGGAGCAAACAGGGCAAACTTCATCCGCTGGGAGGGTGAGGGTCCTATACTGGACTATAGAACCACCCACAGACAGTGCCGATGTTGGGCCCTCTTGGACTGCTCTTGCCCCTAATTCCTCTAGAAGCTTTGCTTTCGACCAAGGGGCTAATGTTTTTGCTGCTATCGGCCTATGGCGGGGCCATGTGGACGTTTTTGAGCGGCGCGCCGCGGGTTTACACCATTATCGTGCCCGATCTAGAGCAAGCAAGGGGGTTTTACGAAAAGGTGTTGAAGCTGCCGGAGGCAGAGCTGCCGCTACAGTACTACTACGGCTACGAGCAGAGCGTCGTCAGCTCTAGCCTGGGCTCCATCTATTTCCCGGGAGATATTGGCCTTAGCTCTCGCCCTGAGGCCAAGGGCCAACCTGCCTCGAAAACCCTCGATACCGCCGGTCTCTGGTACCAGCTTTCCGACAGCGTGCAGCTGCACGTGATCCCTGGCTCTACCGAGCCCTACCCGGCCTCCGTCCCCTACGGCAGTCCCTCCAGGATCCCCTCTGTACCTACCTACGGAGCGGCAACAGCAGTAGGCCGCAGCAGCGGCGTGCGCTATCGCCACACCAGCTACGAGCGGGAGGCCCTGAAGGCCCTCCTGCGGCGGATTAACAAACAAGGGATCCGCAACAGCGTCCGCTCCGAGAAACCCCTCGTCTTCTGGGTGCGGGATCCGCAAGGCCAAATTATTGAATTTGCCGAGCTGAAGAGTTGAGGCAATTCCGCCAACCTGCAAAGCAGCAACAGTCGAGGAAACACGAATGAAAGCAACACAACGGCTACTGCTCCTGGGCTTGGCTTTGCTCTGTCTGTGGGCGTGGGGTGAGCTGCCAGCCATGGCTCTGTCGCGGGCCAAGGACAATCCGGCAGTTACCGTGCAGTCCCCAGCCAAGGAGTTCATCACCACTGAGTCCGGGCTGCAGTACTACGACATTGTGGAAGGCACAGGCCCTTCCCCGCAGCCAGGGCAGAAGGTGGTGGTGAACTACGTGGGCAGACTTCAAGACGGTACGGTCTTCGACAGCTCCTACAAGCGCAACCAACCTTTCACCTTTACCTATGGGGTAGGGCAGGTAATCCGCGGCTGGGAAGAAGGGCTAGCCACGATGCGAGTGGGGGGTAAGCGGTACTTGCGTATCCCGCCGGAGTTGGCCTACGGCAGCCGCGGTGCTGGTGGCGTGATCCCTCCCAATGCCACCTTGGACTTTGAGGTGGAGCTCCTAGCCATCCAATAGACTCGGGACCCAAGCTAGGCTGGGTAGCCCCATCAGGGGGCGTGGGGTAAGATGGCAGGGCCCTGTGGGAACTCTGCTACAAACTTGTCTCCGTCTGTGCGGCCCAATTTTCCCCCCGAAGCTCCTAGTGCAGAAAAAGCCCGCCTGCGCCAGCACTTCCGCCAACTGCGGCAGGGGCTAGATCGCTCCCTAATCAACCAGAAGATAGTGGCTCATCTGGCCTCTCACCCCCAGCTTTTGGCGGCCAAAACCATCTTGGCCTACGTGGCCTTCGGCTCTGAGGTGGACTTGGGATCCCTATTTGCTGCGCTGCCAGAGAAACGCTGGGGGATCCCTCGCTGCCTGCCCCAGCGGCAGTTGCGGTGGCATCGCTACCACCCGGCCGAGCTCGTTCCCAATCGCTGGGGGTTGCTGGAGCCCTCTCCCGAGAGCGAAGTTATCGACCCTAGCGAGGCGGATTTGATCCTCGTGCCTGCCCTAGCCTGCGATCGCTGGGGCGGGCGCCTGGGCTATGGCGGCGGCTATTACGACCGCTTTTTGGCCTCCTTGCCAGACCCCGGCCTGCCCAAGTGGGGCATTGTCCCGCAGGCCTGTCTGCTGGAGCAGCCCCTCCCCCAGGATCCTTGGGATCAGCGCCTGGACGGGATCCAGACCGAGGAGGGGTTTTACCCGGCAAGGAATCCCCTAGACTAAGGGGGTAGGCCTAGGCCTTGGAGGAAAAGGAATGAGTCTGACCCAAAGGTTTTCTTCCCTTGCTTGGAGTCTGGCTTGGGTGGTCCTAGCGCTGCTCCTAGGGGGCTTTGGGATGATCCCGCTGAAACTAAAGGATCTCCACGTCACCCCCTGTCCCGATACCCCTGAGTACACCAACCTGGTCACCAGCAACGGCAACCCCATACCGGCCAGGTGCCTGTTTATTGAAGGCACGGTGGTCAACCGCTCCAAAAATACCGTGCTGAATGCAGATGTCTTTGGTCGCCTTTACGATGCCAACGGCAACGAGGTTTTGCCGGAGCGCACCCGCCTGGGGGCAATTGAAGAGGTTCCTCCTGGCGAAAGCCCCTTCTCCATTCGTATCTCGGTGCCCGTGACCAGCGCCCTACCCTTAACCCT
>NZ_JANSIV010000063.1:0-7046 GCF_047502705.1 Synechococcus sp. H70.1 | reverse complement strand
GATGTAGATCAAAGACCAGCGGCGGTTCTTTTCCCGAGCAATCTCTTCTGCCTTCTCTGGGCTGTAGCCGGGATACAGGTTGACATTAGAGCGAACTCCTGCCAAGCGGAGAGACTGATCCACACTTTCATAGATCTGAGGATTGGCCAGAGCAGGATCCACTACATCAAGAACAACTCCTCCTGATGCGAGGTGAGCAGTTGACCAACCTAGCCAATACCCAATCTCCAAAGCAGGTTTTCCTTGGAACTTAAGAGCGGTATTGTACAAGATATGTGCTTCATCTCGGCTAACAAAGCCAATAAGAGGTTGACGTAAGTCTGCGTGCAAAAGATGGGGAATCTCTTTTCGCAAGTAGGGCCAAGGGTGAGAGCTTGGATCCACTACAGTCATTAGAGGAAAGCTATAGTCAAGATGTATTCTCCTCTGGTTATTCGATACATAGTCATATCTTTTAATCGGGGGAGAGTTCTTGCCTGGATATCGTAAGCTGGCTTCAACCTTAAAACCTTCAGTTGTAAGTACAATATAAGTTGGCCTTGTCTTAGCATCGACCGTAAGATGTACAATCCCTATTGGTTCGTGAGGCAAAAAAGGATCCACCCATAGCCTCTTTTGAGGATCCCATAAAGGTAGCTGATAGTGAGCCAACCAATTACAATTGAGTGGTAGAAGCTCAACTCTATCCAAACCTAAATCCTTGTAGATAGAAACATTTAAAGCAAACTGATCCGTCCATAAATCGAAGCATCTGAGGATAGCTTGCTCTAGTCTTTTTCTCCATGCCGACCAGTGAATAGATTGTCTAGCTCCGGAGAATACACCAGCGTTCAGCAATGGCTCTATATCTAGACGATTAAACTCGGTGTGATGGAAGTATTTCTGGTAGTGCCAGGTTATCCAGGTTTGCACCCGCAATCTGTTGACAGTCTTAGCTACTAACTCGGCAACTATTGAAAATCCTTTTCTTTTTGCTCCTAGGGTGAGTAGCTCAATTGCAGACCAATCTTGGAGCCAAGCGTCTGCGTCAATCCAAATATAAACCTCGTAACCTGGAAAATACTCAGGTAAGAATGGCCTGGATGCCAGAGCTTTAAGGTAGTTAGGTAGGCTGTTACTACTTGGGATATCGTAATTCCAACCTGGCTCAATAATATGGTCAACGTACTGACTTATCCACTGCAACTGTTCTGGAGTGAGGCCTACATCAAAGAATCCAATATCGACGGAGTAGCCCTGTGGCTTCTCTCGGATAGAGAGGATAGTCCCCTGGACTAACTCAAAAAACTTGCTGTCTGCACTTGTAACAATGATAGTTGAGTTCATAACTTTCGCATCTCCTCTCTTTTCAAGAGTCTACTTCTAAGCTCTGCGCAGATAGCAGAGGGATCCTCTTTGACCAGCTATGATCTCCCCCTGCCAGATCATGTGAGAAGGATCCAGCATCTGGTCAATCTGCTTGCGGTCTTGCTCCGAGCCAAACTCCACGTAGATGACTTTGATGTCCTTGAGCCATGGCCCCAAGCTGGTCAACACCTCTATCTCTTGTCCACCTGTAGCCACCCTGAGCACATCGATGCGCTCCAGACCGAGCTCCTGCAAGGCTGTCCTGGCTTCTCGAAAGACCAACACCTGCTCCACTCCCCACTCTGTTTGAGAGTCTTCTGGCCAGAGACGACGAGTTTTATAGCCATCCTCTCCTGCCAAGCCCACTGGATGTACATGGCAGTTGTCCAAAATAAGAGCATTCTGCTGCAGCAGGTGCAAGGCCAAGGGATCCGCCTCAAAACAATGAATAACTGCATTCGGGCAAAATCCATGAAAGTAGACACTAGCAAGCCCCACACCAGCTCCTATGTCAGCAATAGTTTTCACTCCAGAAATAAATGAAGGAAGGTTATAGTTATTGAGATAGGCGGCTTTATGGAAAAATATCTCCTCGTAGAGCCATACCACAAAACTACGCTGGTTTACGGTAAACTCTCGCCTATAGCTTTGCATCAACCGATTACTATTGGCAAAGATAAGTTGATGGTTTTCTCCGAGAACAAATGCAAAGTTGGCTTTGAGGGGCTGCTTCAGTCTTTGGAGATCCTCAACCGTGCATACGGCCAGATCAAATACCGGCCAGCTTGCTGGTTCTTCTGTTAGCTCATGCACCCGTCCAGCCACGTCCCTCTGCTGCAAGAGAGCACAGGGATCCACAAAGCTCCCTTCCCCATACAGCTCCAGGCGTGGCAAATCCAGCAAATCAGCGGCAATAACTTCAGGACAACTTCGACCAACAAACACCTTGAGCCGCTCTTGCACCCGATGCAGCTCTTGCAAAGGCTCATACACAGCCAGGCGGGTGTCTATCAGGTGAGAGTTAGCCGTGCTGACAAAGTGACGCACCTCGGAACGAGGCGAGTAGCGGAAGGGTTCGGGCAGCTCTCCGCTAAACACCCAGTCCAGCAGATTCTGGATGCGGTGGCGGGGGTGCCACTGTTTGTCGAAGGCTTGGTAGGCGCGGCGGGCAATCTCGATGGCTTCTTGTGGATGGTCGAGGTAGTAGCGAACCTCTTCCAAAAGTTCGCCTTCGGAGTCGTAGGTCTCGCAGTAGGTTCCCGGCACCAGCAGCTCGTCGAAGCCCGAGGCAAAAGAAAGACGGTCTGTCAACAAAAAGCCACCTGCTGAGATCACTTCCAGGTTGCGGAGATTGAGATCCGCATTTTGGCTACAGTTAAACGAAATCAGCGAGTTGGCAAAGCGTTCGGCTGCTTCTATGCGATTGGCAGCTTTGATGAGGATAGGCAAACCCGCTTCCTTCAAAGCCTGCACAAGTCGGGAGCGTCTGGGGTGCCGAGAGCCTTGCTGGCCAATGAAGACAATTTGGTTTTCTCTCGCTTCTACCCACTCGTGGGTGATAGGGCGCATGGAGATAAGGGGCAGCCAGGCCAGGTTTTCCAAGCCTGCTGCAGCAAACCAGTGCAGGTGCTGGCGGTTGTAGGCGGTGGCCACGTAGTCAAAGCCTTCAGTAGCCCAGTAGGCTAGGAGGTGATTGATGGGGAACTCCCAATGGTGAGTATCGCCAGCCAGTAAGACGGTTGGGCAGCTAAACTTTTTGGTGCTGAAAGGATTACTGTAGTCGAAGCTAGAGGTCCAAACAGCAACTAAAATTCCTTATCTGCAATCTGTTCAGATTGCTGTACAAAGTCGTAGAGGTCATAATCCCCTTCTGGGCACTCCACTAGGCCGCCGGTGAAGTTGACAAAGCCTAACCCAAATCCCTTTGCTCTTGCCTTGGGACAGAGGGTTACCTGCCGGTCTGAAAGCAGAGGGGGCGGGATGTAGTCGGGTGGAGCTGGCCAGTTGAGAAGAATACGCGAAGCTGCGGCCTTGGTACCCTTCATTTTTTGTTTGATCCTTCGCTCGGGCAGTCCGTAGGAGCTTAGCAGTCCTAGGTTATGAAACGGTTATAAAGCCAGCTCTACTCCTCAGGGATCCGTCAAAACCCTTGTTTAGCCCGTCCCTGCAGCTTTCTCGAGCTGGATCGATAACTGGCAACCCTAGCTTGCCCTGGAAGTCAGGCTAAAGAAGAAGGGATCCCTTGATCCTCTATCTACGATAGGCCATGGGCAGCCCCGCCGTTGATAGGCCGGATCTGACCTACCTACCCAAGCGGCCACCTGCCGAGGTCAAGTAGGAGCAGCGACGAGCAGAGCACCTGGCCCAAAAGCTGCGGGAACTGGGGGTGAATCCGGGTACATTAGGCTAGAGAGAACGGAACGCTAGGGATCCCTTCCATGCAGTGCCAAGACCTTACTCAGGAGCTTGCTTCCGAGCTGGAGCAAGTCGGTAGTCTCGCTCAGCTATTGGACTGGGCTCTAGGTCGCATGCCTGAACAGCAGATCTTTTGTCAGATTGGCTGGGAAGACTCAGGGGCTGTGCTAGAGGTGATGCTTCGCCACTCCGAAAAGTTAGCAGTAATTCTACGGGATCCGCTCCAGAATTCTTCTAAAAAATTGCCCAGCACGGAAGATCTCCAAGCCCAGATCCTTCGGCTAGGGTTAGGGGAACGGGTTTTGCTGCTCGAAGGATCCATCCCCGCTCTTCTGGCAGATTTGGGGGAAGGGTTTCCCGATGCCCGAATTGGCGTTTGCTTCTGGGCGGAGCTTGTTGACTATCGCACCCATTTGCTCCAGTCCCTGCTTCTGCGGGATTACCTGGCTGAGCCGGCCCTGTACTTGGTCGATCACTGCCGCTACGGATCCCTTGCCCAATCAACCTTAGACTTGATGGGGGTGGATCTCGCTTTTCATCTGCAAAAAGCTTTTCCCAAGCTCAGCCAAGGGATCCATCTCTTGAGCTGGGATCCCCAACACAGAGCTTTAACTGAGCAAGATTTGGCTTACATCCGGGAACTCGGCCCAGGGTTGTTGCTGAATGCCAACCCAGTATCCCTCACGTTTTCTCAGCCAGATCCGCCGGAGCAGCCCCGGTTCTATCCTTGTAAGTACGTTAAGCTAGATAACTTCCTACCAGCTGAAGTCAACCAAGCCATCTTGCAGCATGCCATTGCTCACCAAGATAAGTTTATCCCTTCGAGAAGCTATAGCCAAAACAACACTGAGGCTGAGTCTCTCAAGTTTCGGCGCTCCCTAAGGCTAGATTTGGCTTACTTTCAGGAGTATGGATCCTTGCTGAAAGAGAGGATCGCCGCAGTGGCTCCTCAAATCTTTGTGGAGCTGGGCATCGAGAACTTCGATATCCAAATTTTTGAGATGGAGATGATTGCTAGCTATGATGGCTGCTACTTTACTCCTCATACCGATAATTCTTATCCCCAAACTGCCTTTCGTCAGGTAAGCTGTGTGTACTACTTTCACAAAGAGCCCAAGCCCTACCGAGGGGGTGAGCTGCGTATTTACGATACCCAAAGGCAGAAACCCCATCCGCCAATTCTCCATGGAGCCTACGACGAGGTGATCCCAACCAACAACAGCATCGTCTTCTTCCCCAGCAGTTGCATACACGAAATCCTGCCGGTGTTTAGTCCCAGTCAAGCCTTTACCGATAGCCGCTTCACCATCAACACTTGGTTAGGAACCAAGCAACTTGCCTAAAGGCTCGAATTCGATATGGCCAGAGTCTGTATTGTTACCACAGTTCGGGATCCAGGAGTTTGCTTGGAATCCTTCATTCGCTACCACCTCGCCATTGGGATCGCCCACATCTATATCTTCTTTGACGATCCAGAGGATCCCGCTGCTCAGATAGCACTTAGATTCTCCGACGTAACAGCTATTCCCAATGATGAAGCTTTGCAAGTCCAGCAAGCGCTAGGCAATATCCTCTATGCAAAATATGGCCCTCATGTTGGCTACGAGGTCATGGCCCGCCAGATTTTAAATGTGGAAACTGCTATACAGCTTGCCCTTGAGCAAGGCATGGATTGGATCATTCATATTGATGGAGATGAGCTCTTCTACCTCGGCGAGGCGCTTACTTTGGACTGGTTTGACCAGCTAGATAGCGACATACTTCAGGTTCGCTTCTTAAACTGCGAGGCAGCCCCCGAAAAGTTTGAGATTGAAGATTACTTTCGCGAAGTTACCCTGTTCAAGCAAAACCCTGCTGTTCTAGATCCCCACTTTTATACTAAGTTTGAGAGTATCTCTGGCAAGGGCCAATACTTTTTAGCCTATCAAAATGGGAAATCAGCAGCTCGGATTTATCCTAATCTTTTGCCCAACAGCGTACATAGTTTTGACATTCCAGAGGAGCATACCCTAGTCACCTCATCTCCCGCTGTTTTGCACTACTTGAATTGCGGCTTCCAGAACTACTACAAGAAGTACGCTCAACTGGGAAACTTTCCCGACTACTGGTGGCGCTCAAAGTCCAATCCCATTCGAGTTCCCTTCCACTTGGCCTCAAGGGATGCATACTGCTCGGGAGATATCAACCAAATGGTGGCTCTTTACCAAAAGTTTGTACTCTACAGCAACTCTATGATTAACCAGAGCTTGATAGAAGAGGGTATCCTCACCCGCATCTGCTATCCTTCCCAGTTGCTAGCAACTGTACTTACCCCCTGAGAATCTCAGGTTGTTTCAGAGGACTAAAAAAAAGCTCCCCAAAGGGAGCCAAGCAAACAGTGGAACCCGCAAAAACTATTTAAACACGTTGCAGCTGTTGCCTACAAAAGTGTCGAGAGTAGCTACAACTTTCTCCTCCCCTCCTAGGCCAATGGTGCATTGAATGGGGTTACCCGAGGAATTGACATATGCTGTTGCACTTGAAAGCGCAGTCGTGTCCCAACGGACGCCCCGTCGGAGGTCGTTAGTAGTACCCGGACTTGCCACTGGTGTGTCGTAGTTAGGTGCACTCCAGGGGTCGTTCAGGTATTTGCCCTGGTTAGGCCCAGGAGCTTGGATCCTAGAGTAGGCATCCGGGTAACTACTGGTGTCCAGCCGATAGGCTTCAGAAGCCCGCCCTACTGCAGTGAGAGCAGCTTGAGCCTCAGCAGTGCGAGAGCGGCGCACTTGGTTCAGGAATTGAGGGATCGCCACTGCAGACAGCACGCCCACAATCACGATCACTACCAGCAGTTCAATCAGGGTGAAGCCCTTGGCTTGGGAGAGAAGTTGCTGAGCCAGCTTGGCCCGCAGCAGAGACTGACGAGACTTTGCGCTCATGGTCCTCGATCCTCAGTTACTAGAGAGTTACTTGGGCAGGTTACCTGCCAGTCTTAACCTACCCAGCCTGAGGGCTATTCATAACAGCCTGTCCCCAAGCAAAATTGCGGATCTTTGGGGGGGTGGCTCCAGAAAGGTTCCGTAGTCATGGCAGATTAAGACCAGCGCTCTCCTTTCCGCCCATGAACTTCGCCCTACAAGCTCGGATCCTGGAAGCCAAGCAACTGCTGCAGCAATCGCCGGATGTCTTTGCAGAATGGCTGGCGGCTTTCTACCCACAGCAAGATCCGGAGGCATGGCGAGAGTTCTTGTGGGGCCTCTTTGACCTTGGGGTGCCTTCGCCGGCTGAAGAAGAAGCTTTCCCGG
>NZ_JANSIV010000062.1:2003-7154 GCF_047502705.1 Synechococcus sp. H70.1 | reverse complement strand
CCTTGTTAGCTCTCGACACAAAACTTGACACTTTTTAATATCTGAGCCAGATTGGAGATGTCACCCCTTGATGGAGTTGCAACCATGGAAAACCAAGAAGCTAAGTTTGGCTTTACCACCTTCGCCGAAAAATGGAATGGCCGTCTGGCAATGTTGGGCTTTGTGATTGGCGTTTTGACCGAGCTGCTGACGGGCCAAGGGATCCTCTCTCAAATTGGCCTGATGTAATCCCAGCCCGCCTGATTGGGTCGAAGCACTAGCTAGACACCTTTTTGCCCGGCTGTCCTCTTCCAGCTTGCTCAAGCAGCCGGGCTTTTGCTGCAGTTCCGAGCCAGAGCGAAGCCCAAACAGCCACGCCAATTTGTTCCTCCTACCTCCAATGGTTCGCCACTTGATCCCCATCTCCCTTTGGGAGAGAGGCTGGAGGTGAGGGCGACAAGTCTGGGATCGCCCTAGCCTTCCAATCCCTGCAGGTACTGGCAAATGTCGGCCAAGATGCGCTCCAGCTCCTCCAGGTTCTGGGAAGCGCTTGCCCATTTTGGGTCATCAGCCGGGGATCCCGGCTGCGCCAGTTGCACCCCCAGGTGTTCTAGCTCGCGGGCTACTTGACAAAAGGCATTGGCCCCCACGTTGGCGCTAGCTCCCTTGAGGCGGTGGGCAATTTTCCTCAAGTCTTCGGCATTACCCGCTGCAAGAGCTTGGCGCAGCCGCGGCAACTGCTCCTGGCAATCCTGGACAAACACCTGCAGCAGTTCCCGCTGAAACTGGCGGTCACCTCCCGTAACCCGCTCCAAGTAGGCGGCGTCGATGGGGTAGGGCAGCGTGGGAGCAGAGTTGCCGTTGGCAGCTTCAGGAGAAGGCGGATCGGACGAAGCCGCCCCGTTGGCTGCTCCTGCGGCGGAAGGGGCGATCCTTTGGCTCCAGTGGTTGAGCACTTTTTCTAGATCCTCCTTTAGCACCGGCTTACTGAGATAGTCGTCCATACCCGCTTGCAGGCAGCGCTCCCGATCCTCTTGCATGGCGTTGGCCGTGATGGCAATCACGACGGTGCGGTGGCCGGATCCCCGCTCCCGCTGGCGCAGGCGGCGGGTGGCCTCGTAGCCGTCCATCACTGGCATCTGGCAGTCCATGAGGATGAGGTCGTACTTGACTCGCTGCAGCAGATCCAAAACCTCCTGGCCGTTGGCCACTACATCCGCCAGGTAGCCCAAGCTCTGCAGCTGGCGCAGGGCCACCTTTTGGTTGACGGGGTTGTCTTCGGCCAAGAGGATGCGCAGGGGTTGCTGGGGACGGCTGGCGGAGGGCGCACTTTGCGAAAGGGGTGGGCCCACGCCCAGCAGCGCGGTGGCCAGGCCGGAAGACTTGCCCAGGGCCATGATCAGAGCTTCTTGCAATCGCGTTTGCTTGACCGGCTTGATTAGGTAGGCAGCAAAGCCAATCTCGGCGGCGCGGCGGGAGTGCTCCCCCAACCCCAGCGAGGTCATCATCACCAGTTGCGTCGGGGACAGTTCGGGATCCGCCTTGATCCAGCGGCCCAAGGTCTCCCCGTCCACCTCCGGCATCTGCATGTCCAAAACCGCCAAGGGGAAGGGGATCCCTTCCCGCACGGCCTGGCGCAGTTTGTCCAGAGCTTGGTAGGCATTTTCGGCTTCTTCCACCACCATGCCCCAAGCGGTGGCCTGGTAGCGGACGATCTTGCGGTTGGTGGCGTTGTCGTCCACCACCAACAGCCGCTTGCCCTGAAGATCGACAGGGATGCGGGCGGGGTTCTGGGCGATCTGGCGGGGGTAGGGTTGTCTTTCCAGGGTCAGCTCGAGGCTGAAGGTGCTGCCGCGGCCCACCTCGCTCTCTAGGAAGATCTTGCCCCCCATCAGCTCTGTCAGTTGCTTGCAAATGGCCAGGCCCAGGCCTGTGCCCCCGTATTTGCGGGTGGTAGAAGCATCCACTTGGGTGAAGGGCTGAAACAGCTTGGCTTGCGCTTCCTTGGGGATCCCGATCCCTGTATCCCTTACCGAGAGCCGCAGTTGGACATGGGTGGCCGTCTCCTGCAGCAGCTCGGCCTGGATGACCACCTCCCCTTGATGGGTGAACTTGATGGCGTTGCTCACCAAGTTGTTGAGGATTTGGCGCAGCCGCGACGCATCCCCCCGCAGATAGCGGGGCACTTCCGGCGGCATCAGCACCGCCAGCTCCAGGCCCTTGGCATGAGCAGTGGGGGCAAAGAGATCCGCCACCTCCTCCAAACAGGCCCTCAGGTCGAAGTCCAGGATCTCCAGCTCCATCTCCCCGGCTTCCAGCTTGGAGAAGTCCAGGATGTCGTTGATGAGGGTCAGCAGGGCATCGCCGCTGATGCGAATGGTCTCGACAAAGTCCCGCTGCTCTGGGGTCAGGGGCGTCTCCAGCAACAAGCCCGTCATCCCCAGCACCGCGTTCATGGGGGTGCGGATCTCGTGGCTCATGGTGGCCAAGAAGCTGCTTTTGGCCTGAGAAGCCTGCTCTGCCGCTTTGCGGGCTTGTTCTAGCTCGAGGCTGCGCTGGCGCTCCCGCTCCAGGAGCTCTGCCTGGGTGAGGGCAATGCCGATTTGGTTGGCCAGTTGCACCAGCAGCTCGATCTCAAACGGCTGCCACTGGCGGGGTGCAGAACACTGGTGGGCCAACAACAGCCCCCACAGCCGCTGCTCCATGAAGAGGGGCACCACCAGGTTGGCCTTCACCTGCATTGTTTGCAGCAGCTCCAGGTAGCAGGGCTCCAGCCCTTCGGCCTCCACGTCGCTGATGGCGCGAACCCGGCCCTGGCTGTAGAGCTCGGCGTATTTTTCCTGAAAACAGGGATCCTCAATCACCTCGCCCAAAAGGGAAGGGATGCCGGGCTGGGTTTTCTCGTTGGAGATGATCCCGGATCCATCCGGCTGGAAGCGGTAGACCAAAACGCGATCCGCCCTGAGCAGGGCTTGGATCTCCGTTACTGCCGTTTCCAGGATCTCGGCAATATCCAGCGATTGGCGGATCTTTAAGCTGAGATCGGCCAGCAGTTGGGCCCGCCGGCTCTGCCGCTCCAGCTCCTCGGCAGCTTTTTTGCGCTCGGTGATGTTGCGGAAAATGCCCCGCGTGGAGACCATCACCCCATCTTCAAAGCGGCAGTTAACACTTCCCTCCACCCAGATGGTTTCGCCCTTGGCAGTGACAAAGGCTGTCTCCACCTTGTCCAGAGGTTGGCCAGCCAAAAGCTTCTGGAAAGCGACCTGGCAGTGCTCTCGATAGTCGGGGTGGATGATGTCGAAAACCCTCATTTGGTGGATTTGAGCTTCGTCGTAGCCCAGGGTCTCCTTCCAGGCGCGGTTGACGTAGAGAAAGTACCCTTCGGCATCGACAGACTGAATGAGATCGCTGGCATTTTCAAAGAGATCCCGGTAGCGCTCTTCGCTTTCTTTGAGAGCCAGCTCTGCCAGCTTGCGCTCGGTGATGTCGATGCCGATGCCGATGATAAACTCCACCTCACCCTTGGCATTGACCAAGGCGGTGTTGGTCCAAGCAATGAGCCGCAGCGCCCCCTGCTTGGTGCGCCAGAAGTTTTCATGGCGGTTTAAGAAAAGGGAGCGACTGCCCTTAAGTTGTTGAAAAGCTTGCTTCAGGCCGGCCATCTCCTCCGCCGGGATCAAGCCCAAGTCCCAGAGCAGTTGGCCCTTGACTTCTGCCAGCGAATAGCCAGAAAGCTGCTCGGCAGCGCGGTTAAAGCGCAGGATGCGCCCTTCGGGATCCATGACCACCACCAGAGCGCCTGCCGTGTCGAGGATGGCGTTGGTAAAGTCCCGCTCCTGCTTGAGGAAGGTTTCCGCCCGCTCCCGCTCGGCAGTTTCGCGGCGAATGAGGACATAAACTGCGGCCAACAGCAAGTAGGTAAAAGCCAGCCCCCCCAGCAGGATGGCATTGGTTCTAACCCAAGCAAGCTGGAACTGCCCGCTGCGCTGCTGCAACAGAAGCCGCTCTTGCTCCTGGAGCGCCTCCACTAGGTTGGCGATCCGCTCCATCAACCTTTGCCCTTCGCCCCTCTTCAAGGCTTCTTGAACAGCGGCCAGCCCCTCTTGATCCCGGAGCCGGATAAGATCTTGGGCAAGGTTCAGACGCTGTTCCAAAAGTAGCTCCAGCCACTTCAGGCGCCCTTGCTGGAGAGGGTTGTCGGCTGTCAACTCTTGCAGCCGGCTAAGACGAGTGGGAATGGCCTCAAGGCTGGCCTTGTACTCGTCGAGGTAGCGAGTCTCGTTGGTCAAAAAGTAGCCCTGTTTACCTGCCTCGGCAGCACGGATCTCTGAGAGCAATCCTTCCAGGTTCTGGATCACTTCCAAGGTATGGGCCACTTGCTCCGTCAGTTGGGGCAGGCGACTGGCGTTGCGCTGGGCAGAGTAGGCGATCCCGCCCAAGATCAGGGCAGCCAGGCCCAGGCCAGCACTGACCTTGAGGAGAAAGCGGTTTTTGCGAGCAGGCTTGCTCTCGCCAGCTTTGGGAAGCAAGGGAGCCTTGGCCAACTCCCGCAAGGTGCGGCGCAGCTCCAGTTGGGCTGTCACCTGATGGGCCAGGGCCTTGAGCTGCTCCAATTGCTCCGGGCTGAGCTGCCGGGGTTGGTAGTCCACCACGCAGAGGGTACCCAGCGCCTGCCCTTCCGGCGTTACCAAGGGCACACCGGCGTAAAAGCGAATATGCGGCTCTTGGGTTACAAGAGGGTTATCGGCAAAGCGCGGATCCTGGGTGGCATCCGGCACCACCAGCGGCTCTTTGGGCGAGAGGATGGCGTGGGCACAGAAGGCCACATCCCGCGGCGTTTCCTCGATGCCCTCAATGCCGAACTTGGCCTTAAACCACTGGCGATGCTCGTCGATGAGAGAGACCAGCGAGACGGGCGTGCCGCAGATGTAAGCAGCAAGCCGGACGATCTCGTCAAAGGCAGTTTCAGGGGCTGTATCGAGAACTTGATACTCTCGTAGGGCAGCCAGCCGCTCTTCTTCGTTGGGGGGAAGGGTAGCCTTGGGCATAGGTCAAGCTGGAGAGACGGGATCCGGCGCTGCCGTGGGTGAACCTCAGCAGCCTGGCAAAAGAGACAACCCCAGCATAACTCCCCGACCGCCCTGCCGGAATCCTTAGGGATCTTATGCCCCC
>NZ_JANSIV010000062.1:0-1903 GCF_047502705.1 Synechococcus sp. H70.1 | reverse complement strand
TTAGTTTTACTTATCTTAAAAATAAGCAGGTTCTAGTACTTTTAAGTTGAAACTTTCCGATTAGAGACTTATGATGGTCGGACAGACTTCAGGATCAGGCTTTTGGGGATGGGGCAGTCTTATGAACAAGCTTCAAGACAGTCTGGTGAAGGCTCTCACCATTGACGGAGCACTGGGCATCGCTTTGGGGGACTGGAAGACCGGAATGTGTCTGGGGTTTAAGGGCACCAACAGCCCTGCCTTTCCCGAAGCTAACCTGGAGCTGGCCATTGCGGGAAACACCGAGGTGATCCGCGCCAAGATGCGAGCTGCAGAGTCTCTTAAGCTCACCGACAGAATCGAAGAGATACTTATTATTCTGGAGACTCAGTATCACCTGATGTATCTAATTAAGCACATACCTGGGCTATTTTTCTATCTGGCTTTGGATCGAGAGAAAGGCAACTTGGCTCTTGCTCGTATCAAGCTCTCCCAAATTGAAAAAGAGCTGACTCTCTAACCTCACAGGAGTTCCGCAGCCAAGCAAGATTCTTTTAGAGCTTGCTCTACGTTGAGGTAATGGGGTAGGTAGCAACCAATCCAAAGAGATGCGGAACCGGGGACTTGAACCCCGATGGCATTGCTGCCACTAGAACCTGAATCTAGCGCGTCTACCATTCCGCCAGTTCCGCAGCGATCTATAAGCATGCCCAAGAAAGGGGATCCCTGTCAAGGGCTGGGGGGGTTTTAGAAGGGGATCCGACTCTTATGCTAAGCTCGGCTGCGCAGGCAGTGGATCCAGAGCGCTGACCTTGGCGGCTTTTACTTTTGTTTGCGAGGGCACCTGCCCCAACACACAGGCGCGGGCGGGTTATTTCATTACCCCCCATGGCGAGATCCCG
Source organism: Synechococcus sp. H70.1 (assembly GCF_047502705.1). NCBI lineage: Bacteria > Bacillati > Cyanobacteriota > Cyanophyceae > Synechococcales > Synechococcaceae > Synechococcus > Synechococcus sp. H70.1. The sequence goes on along the minus strand of NZ_JANSIV010000062.1, from coordinate 1,022 downwards.
ACCCCCTGCTTTATGCCGGTGGGAACGCTGGCCAATGTGAAAACCCTCACGCCTGCTCAACTCAAGGAGACCGGCGCCCACATTATCCTTAGCAACACCTATCATCTGCACCTACGCCCTGGCGAAGAGATCATTCAAGCGGCGGGGGGCCTGCACCGCTTCATGGCCTGGCCAGGCCCCATCCTCACGGATTCGGGCGGCTTTCAAGTTTTTAGCCTCAGCGCCATCCGCCAAATCGACGAGGAAGGGGTAACGTTTCGCTCGCCTTACGATGGGCGAATTATTCACTTCACTCCTGAGCTCTCCATCCAGATCCAAAATGCTTTGGGGGCAGACATCATCATGGCCTTTGACGAGTGTCCGCCCTATCCTGCCAGCCCTGAGGCGGTGGCAGCAGCGGTGCGGCGGACTACTCAATGGCTGAAGCGCTGCGTGGAAGCCCACCGCCGCTCCGATCAGGCTTTGTTTGGCATTGTTCAGGGGGGGGTTTACCCGGAGCTGCGTCGGCAGGCAGCGGAAGCAGTCTGTCGGCTGGATCTACCCGGCTATGCCATCGGCGGCGTCAGCGTAGGAGAGCCGGTGGAGCTAATGCACGCGGTGGTGCGACAAACAGCCCCCCTCTTGCCAGCCGATCGCCCCCGTTATCTCATGGGGGTGGGCACCTATGCCGAGATGCGGGCGGCAGTGGCTGCCGGCGTGGACTTGTTTGACTGTGTCATTCCCACGCGCTATGCCCGCCACGGCACCGTGATCAGCCGCGGCCAACGCTGGAACATCAAGAATGCCGAACACCGCCGCAGCCTGGATCCCATCGATCCTGAGTGCCCTTGCTACACCTGCCGCCACTTCAGCCGCGCCTATCTGTGCCACCTCATCCGCGCCCAGGAGATCCTGGGCTACACTCTGCTTTCCATCCACAACATCACGGAGCTCGTGCGCTACACCCAAAGAATGCGCCAGGCCATTCTGGAAGGCAAATTTCATGAGAACTGGGATCCGTGGCGCGAGGGCTGAGCCTCCTC
>NZ_JANSIV010000061.1:0-1117 GCF_047502705.1 Synechococcus sp. H70.1 | reverse complement strand
TTTTTAGACGGAAAAAGGCGCCATCGAAAAGATCCCTCGCTCTGTTATTTCAGCAAGTGATCTTCTTCTGTAAAGTGCAAAGATGTTTTGATTCCGCTAATTTCGTTATACCAGTTTTGCAAATAAACTTGGCTTTATAACGTGTTATTTTGCGAATAAAATTTGCAAGACCAATAGAAGCCCGTTGAAGCTAATACAACTTCACCTGAAGCCAACGCAGATTCATAAAAATCGGTGCGGGATTACCAAAAACAATTTAGGCTTGTTAAGGTAGTAGTTACGCTGAAATTGACTTGCAAGTTTATTGTGATTGATAAGGTTTTACCATGAACAGAACAAAAAGAGCGCTGATTAGCGTATCTGATAAAACTGGCATTGTTGATTTTGCTTTAGATTTAGTTTCGCTTGGAATCAAAATTATTTCAACAGGTGGAACAGCCGATAAACTTAAAGAAGCAGGAATAAAGGTTACGGAAATCTCCGAGATAACAGGTTTTCCCGAACTTCTCGATGGACGCGTCAAAACACTGCACCCGAAAATTCATGCTGCGATTTTAGCCGATCGTGAGAATCCTCAACACATCGAGCAGTTAAAGGCTTACGAAATAGAGCCGATTGATATGGTTGTTGTAAATCTTTATCCCTTTGCTCAAATTGTCAATAAACCGAATTCGACGCTTGAAGAAGCGATAGAAAATATAGACATTGGCGGGCATACGTTGATGCGTGCTGCTGCAAAAAACTGGCAGCATGTCACGGTTGTGCCTCATCCGAATTTCTACGAAGTCATCATAAAGGAATTGAAGCGGAACAACTGTTTGGTTCCACTAGCCACAAGGTATCTCTTAGCCGTCTCGGCATTCACCATGACTTACCTTTACGAAGAACAGATTTCCAACTTCTTTCGGAGCGAAATTCAAGCAAACATTTTCAGAGATTCGATAGCAACTGATGTAATCGAAGTAATCGAACAAACAATTGTATTGCAAAAAGATACCGAAACTCGGCTAAAAAAAGACAACGGCTCTACAACTCCCGAAAGTCCTATTCATCACGAACAAACTCTAACTCAGAAATTTCTCAAGAAAGAAGAACTTAAAAACCTAAGGGAAAAAGA
>NZ_JANSIV010000060.1:0-1117 GCF_047502705.1 Synechococcus sp. H70.1 | reverse complement strand
GTCCCATGTCGCAACCAAATTCTCTGAGCTTGTAAAGCTGAGCTACATTTTCTACACCTTCTGCGACCACGGATAAATGCAAACTTTTTGCCAGAGTAATTATAGTGCGGGCTATAGCGGAATTTTGTGTTTCTCGCTCCATGCCATTTATGAAAGAACGATCAATTTTGAGCGTATCAACGGGAAAGCGATGTAGGTAGCTGAGGCTAGAGTAACCGGTTCCAAAATCGTCAATCGAAATTTTAGTTCCTAGTTTTTTGAATTTTTCCAAGATTTCTACAGCTTTCTCTGCATCTTCCATGATAGTGCTTTCCGTTATCTCCAGTTTCAGACTGCCCGGTGGGATCTTGCTTTCATAGATTACTCTTTCAACCTCATCATACAATGACTTTTCAGAGAAATGAACGCTTGAAAGATTAACGCTGATTGTAAGATCGGGTGCAAGGTCTTGGCAGTAGAAAAGTTTTTTACAAGCTTGAGCCAAGATCCAATAAGTCATAGGCTCTATGAGTCCGTTCTTTTCGCAGAAGCTTATAAATTCTCCCGGCATTACAAGCCCTCTTTTCGGATGCCTCCATCGAATCAAAACTTCAAAGCCGACGAGTGTTAAACTTTGCATCGAAACTATCGGTTGGAAATAAGGCTCAAATTCTTTTTTCTCAAGTGCATTACGTAGCTCTAGTTCGAATTGTTGAAGCTTCAATATACGCTCTTGCATGGAACTATCGAAAATTGCATAGCCTTTTTCGGACTCTTTTGCTTCCTGTAAAGCAATCTCTGCTTCTTTTATTAGATCTTCTGCGCGAACATGACTTTCCTTACAAAGAGCGATTCCTAGGATCGGCTTGATCGTTACCTCGTTGCCATCTACCTTGTAAGGCTTTCTTAATTTTGAAATAGCCAGGTTGGCAAAGTCTTTTGCTTCTTTTTCGTTCATATTGTTCAGGATCAAACCGAATCTTGAGCCTTCTAATCTGGCCAGAAAATCTCCTATTTTCGTTAATTCTCTAACTCTTTCTGAGACTCTTCTTATCAATCTATCGCCGTAGATATTTCCCAGAGATTCGTTTATGTTATTCTCATAAACCCATCTGAAGCTGCCGACGACACCATACTT
>NZ_JANSIV010000059.1:0-7285 GCF_047502705.1 Synechococcus sp. H70.1 | reverse complement strand
TACCCTATCCCACACCACCCCTCAACGTCAAGTACCCCAAAGCGGGTTTTTTAGAATTTCCGATTGCTCACTGTAGGTAACTGCCTCTCTGCCTTCGGTGTCTTGTCGAGGGAGCTGAGAAAGCACCTGCTGCCAAAGCTGGGCCGTCTCGAACCCCTTGCCCTTGACGTATAGCAAGCGGGATCCCTCCGACTGCGGATGGGACTCTAGCTGTAGCCAAAGATACGTTGGAGGCAAGTAGGGAAGGTAATCAGGCCACTCGATGGCAGTGATCCCAACCTGGCCCCAAAGCTCTTCCAGCCCCAGCTCCTCCAAAGCCGAAAGCTCTACCTCACTGGCACAGGCAGTAGAGGCAGGCCCCAGGCGGTAGAGATCGCAATGGAAGAGAGGGATCCGTCCCGTGCGGTATTCCTGCACCAGCACAAAGGTGGGGCTATCGATAGGTTCAGGGATCCCCAATCCCTGCCCCAGTCCCTGCACAAAGGTAGTCTTGCCGCTGCCTAGACTGCCCCCAAGAAGAATAACAAGCCCGGCGGTGGAGTCGGCCCTAACCGCCCGAGGGGAAGCAGGCCACTGGCCTGGGGAGGTGAGAAGGCGAGTGGCAGTTTGCCCCAGAAGAGCTGCTAGCGATTGGGTGGCAGCAGCAGACGGCAGGACTAGAGGAAAGGCTTCCTGCCAAAGCCCTTCATTTGTGATCGATAGATCCGCCATTTGGGATCTCCTTCTCAAGGAGCTTAGGAGCGGGGATTGCTAGTGAGGGGTTAGCTGAGGAGGCCCTCCCATCCCCTTGTACAGGAGTGCGTCTTTGAGCTGTCCCTATCAAAGCCAAGCCAACCCCGACAAGGACTAAGCTGACTGCCTGAGCTACCCGCAGGGATCCCAGCATGAGGCTGTCGGTGCGTAGCCCCTCGATCCAGAAACGTCCAAGGCTGTACCCCAGCAGGTAGAGACCTAGGAGGCTACCAGGCGGAGGCTGACGCCGATAGCTCAAAAAGAGCAGGATCCCAAAGAGGCTGAAGTTCCAGAGGGATTCGTACAAAAAGGTGGGATGTACTCGAGAGCCGTCAGGAAGCTGCAGTTGCACCCACAAAGGACTGTCTGGAGGCAACACCTCTCCGTAGGCCTCGTTGTTGAAGAAGTTGCCCCACCGTCCAATCCCCTGACCAAGACTGAGAGAAGGAACGATGCAATCGGCCAGCAGCCAGAAGTTCAGCCGATGCCGGTGGGCAAAGAGGTAGAGGGCTATACTGCCGCCTAGCAAAGCGCCGTGGATGGCCATGCCTCCCCGCCAAAGGGCTAAAACTTTCCACCAAGGGCCATCTCGATATCGCTCCCACTCAAAGACCACATAGTACAAGCGAGCAAAGGGCAGGGATCCCGCGACCAGCCACAGCAGCAGGTGGGGCATGACCTCCGGGGAAAGGCCACGCCGCGCTGCCAGGTGACGAGCTAGAAAAAGGCCCAAGACGGTTGCCAGGCCGATTAGTAGGCCATACCAGCGCAGGCTAAAGGGTCCCCAGCTAAACACAAGGGGGCCGGGGGAGCGTAAGACCAAAGTCATGAACACAGCTGCCTTCTTGACGCAGATCCTTGTTAGCCCACTCTACCCCCAGCCCCTCTCCCAAAGGGTGAGGGGAGCTTAGCTGACTTGTTTTGGTCTGGTCTCCCAGCAGCCTGCCGAGCTAGAATGCAGGCTCAACTTCTCACCGCAACTGCTGGGGGAGGGTGCTGGCCATGGCCCGCAAAGCTGCCGGCGCAAGCAATGGTGATGACTTGGACAGGCTGAAGGCAGAGAAACGCAAAGCTCTAGAGCAGGTGCTGGGCCAGATTGAACGCCATTTTGGCAAAGGGGCAATCATGCGCCTGGGGGATGCCACCCAGATGCGGGTGGAGACTGTCCCCAGTGGTGCCCTTACCCTTGATTTGGCTTTGGGCGGCGGCTACCCCAAGGGGCGCATCATCGAAATCTTTGGGCCGGAGTCGTCGGGAAAAACCTCTCTTGCCTTACACGCGATTGCCGAGGTGCAAAAACAAGGGGGAACCGCTGCTTTTGTGGATGCGGAACATGCTCTGGATCCAGCCTACGCGGCAGCCTTGGGGGTCGATATCCAGGATCTGCTGATTTCCCAGCCGGATACAGGGGAGGCCGCCCTGGAAATTGTCGACCAACTGGTGCGCTCTGCGGCGGTGGATATCGTTGTGGTGGATTCGGTAGCGGCGCTGGTTCCTCGAGCTGAGCTAGAGGGAGACATGGGAGATGCTCATCTGGGGCTGCAAGCCCGACTGATGAGCCAAGCGCTGCGCAAGATTGCAGGCAGCGTCAGCAAGACGGGCTCAATTGTTCTCTTCCTCAACCAGTTGCGTTCCAAAATTAGCGGCGTTGGCTATGGGCCGCAGGAAACCACCACAGGGGGCAACGCCCTCAAGTTCTATGCCTCGGTGCGGCTGGATATTCGCCGCGTACAAACTCTGAAAAAAGGGTCAGAAGAATACGGGATCCGAGCGCGGGTCAAGGTGGTGAAAAACAAGGTTGCCCCACCTTTTCGGCGGGCGGAATTTGACATCATTTTTGGCCAGGGGATCTCCAATATCGGCTGCATTATCGATCTGGCCGAGGAGATGGGCATTCTCAAACGGCGCGGCTCTTGGTACAGCTACAAGGAGGAAAATGTTGCTCAAGGGCGAGACAATCTGGTTGTTTACTTAAAGGAAAACTCGGAGCTGCTAGCGGAAGTGGAAGCGGCTGTGCGAGAAAAGCTTTCGGCGGGGGTGACAGTTTCTGCCAGCCGCCCAGCAGGGGTAGAGGAGGGAGAGCAGGAAGAAGAAGCGGTCTTTGCCGAGGAGGAGTTCTGGGGGAGCGGCTAGCTGCTGTTTCCTTGGGATCGCCGCTGGCGCAGGGCCTCGTAAAGGAGTAACCCGCCCGCCATGGCCACGTTGAGGGATTCGACGCCCTCGGCCATGGGGATTCGCACCTGGGCATCGGCTTGGTGGAGAGTTGTTTCCCTTAGACCGGCTCCTTCGTTGCCCAGGAGAAAAAGGGTGGGGCGAGTGAGATCTTGATCCCAGTAACAAGTGGCAGTGGGGGAGAGGGTAGCCGCCAAGATTTGGATCCCCTGGCGGCGACAGGCCTGGAGCCAGGCGGTCAAGTCGGGCAGAACCTGGGGCGGGCAGCGAAACCACTGGCCGGCAGAAGCCCGCAGGACTTTGGGGTTTTCGGGATCAACACTGCCTGCACTTAACCAGAGGCCATCGGCTCCTGCGGCAGCTACAACGCGGATCAGGGATCCCAAGTTGCCTGGATCTTGCAGGGTTTCTACCACAAGGCCCAAGCGTACTTCCGACAAGGGGGGAGGAAGGCTCGGCCGCCTGATGGCCACAGCCACGACTCCTTGGGGAGACTCAGTGGTAGAGAGCGTCGCTAGGACCGCTGGGCTGACTGCCTGCCGCCGTAGGTGACTGGGCAGGTTAGCTAGCAATTGAGGGTGACGCTCAGCCCACTCGGGCGTGTAGCAGAGAGCCTGCAGGGGCCAGCCGACCCGTAGGGCCTCTTCGAGGAGGTGGGATCCCTCCACCAAAAAGGCGCCCTGTTCCCGCCGGCCTTTGCTGCAATGCAGCTGCCGCAACTTGCGGATCCAGGGGTTCTTGGGGCTGGTGAGTAGCTCAGCAGCCATGGGGAGAGGGCAGGGAGGACCTAATCGCGCCGGCGCAGCCGCTGGATAAAAAACCCATCCCGATCTTGCCGATGGGGCCAGATGAGCAAGGGATCCCCTTCTGGCGCCCAACTGGGGTGGGTCTTGAGAAAAGACTGGATAACTTCCTCGTTTTCAGCAGGGTGCAGGGTGCAGGTGGCATACACCAACAGCCCACCCGGCTTTAGCCAACGGGCTGCTACTTGCAGAAGCCGAGCCTGCAGGTGGGCCAACTCTGGGATCTGCTCTGGGGTTTGGCGCCAGCGGGCGTCGGCATGGCGGTGCAGGGTGCCCAGACCCGAGCAGGGGGCATCTAGCAGCACTCGGTCAGCGCTTTGCCAGGGGGGCAGGGGAGCAGGAGGCTCGGTGGCAGTGCTCAAGGCCAATAGGTCGATGGCCAGGGGACGGATCGAGCTCAAGCCCAAGCGCTGGACATTTTCCCTCAGACGGCGCAGGCGGTGGGGGTGGCGATCCAAAGCCCAAATCTCGCCGCGATCCTGCATCTGCTCGGCCATGTGGGTGGTCTTGCCGCCGGGGGCGGCACAGCAGTCGATCACCCGTTCCCCTGGCTGGGGATCCAGCCAATGCACCACCTGCTGGGCGCTGGCATCCTGAACGCTCCACCAGCCCTGGGCAAAGCCGGGCAGGGCCCTGATATCGCCGGCAGGCCGCCCTAGCCGTAGGGCGCCCGGCACATCGGGGATGGGAGCAGCTGGGATCCCCACCTCTGCAAAGGCTTGGATAACCCTGTCGATCCCTACCCGCAGGGGATTCACCCGCAGATCCAGGTGGGGGGCTCGGTTGAACCAGGCGCACAACTGCTCGGTCTCTGCCGGCCCTAGGCGCTCCCACCACAGGCGCACCAGCCAGTCGGGAAAACTGTGCCGGATCCCCAAAGCCTGAATTGGGTCGGCTGGCAGAGTGCCCTGTAAGGGCTTGAGGGGATCCCTTTCCGGCTGCTCCAGGACTTGCCGCTGGTAGGCGCGCAAGATGGCGTTCACGACCCCCGCTAGGGATCCCAAACCCACTTGGCGGGCCAGTTCCACACTGGTGTGGATGGCGGCCCTGGGCGGAACGTGATCCAAAAAGGCCAGTTGGTAGAGGCCAAGGTGGAGAATGAGCCGCAAGTCCGGAGGCTGCTTATGAGCAGGGTGGCGGGCGAAGCAGTCCAGCAGGGCATCGAGGGTGCGGCGGCGGCGGGTAACCCCGTACACCAGTTCGCTGACCAGGTGGCAGTCGGCAGGGATCAGGTGGCTGCGGGCCAACAGGTGCTCTAGCACCACGTCAGCGTAGGCATTGTGTCGCTCAATCTTCTGTAGAGCCAGCAGAGCCAGCTGACGCGCGTTCATAGTCGCCCCAATTTCTCCCCCTCCTGGGCGATACTGGTGAAGCTCCCTAGGGGATCTCATCATGCCTTACCGCCATGCCTTTTTAGAGGTAATCCCCGCCATCGACCTCCTGCAGGGCCACGCTGTGCGCCTCTACCAGGGAGACTATGCCCAGGCGGAGCAGGTGGCTGACGACCCTATCCAACAGGCCGAGGCCTGGGCAGCTCAGGGGGCTCCCCGCCTGCATGTGGTGGATTTGGACGGGGCCAGAAGTGGGGATCCGGTCAACCTACCCATCATAGAGCGCATCGTCCGCCAGGTCGCCATCCCAGTCCAGGTGGGGGGTGGGATCCGATCCCTGCAACGGGCGCGGCAGTTGCTGGAGTTGGGGGTGGATCGGATAATTGTCAGCACTGTAGCTGTAGAGGATCCCAACACCTTAGAGGCGATGACGCAGGCCTTGCCTGGCCGGATTTGGGTGGGGATCGACGCCCGCCAAGGGCAAGTGGCCACCCGCGGCTGGCTGAACACCACCCCCCTGCAAGCCACCGAGCTAGTGCAACGGTTAGAAGCGCAAGGGGTTGCAGGGATCATCTACACCGACATCAGCCGGGATGGCACCTTAGCCGGCCCCAACCTGGAGCAGTTGCGGCAGGTCCTGGCTGTTTCCCGCCTGCCTGTCATCGCTTCCGGTGGGATTGGCTCGCTTACCGATTTGCTTGCCCTGCTTAGCCTCTCCGGGCTGGCGGGAGTTATTTTGGGCAAAGCCCTTTACTCAGGAGCCATCTCCCTGCCGGAGGCGTTGCGCGCCGTCGGGCCAGGCCGCTGGCAAGATCTGCCGCCAGCAAAGGGATCCCTATGGGCCTAGATAGCGAGTGAAAGCCCTCCCGCTAGGCAGCTCCCTGCAGCCAACAGAGGGCACTGCCATAATGTTGTCCATTCTGTTCGAACTTACCATGTCCTTTCCTGCTCTTCGTCCTGCTGTTCAAGCCCTCCAGCGGGAACTGGTGACCTGGCGGCGCCACCTGCATCAATACCCAGAGCTGGGCTTCCAGGAAAAGCAAACCGCTGCCTACATTAGCCAGCGCTTAAAAAGTTGGGGGATCCCGCACCAGACCGGCATTGCCCGCACCGGCATCGTAGCCACTATTACAGGCGAAGAGCCAGGGCCGGTCTTGGCGCTGCGGGCCGACATGGATGCTCTGCCCATCCATGAAGCCAATGAGGTGGAATACCGTTCCACTGTCCCTAACGTTATGCACGCCTGTGGTCATGACGGCCATATGGCTATTGCCCTAGGCACGGCCAAGCTGCTGCAGCAGCGCCGCCACCGCCTCAGAGGTACTGTCAAGGTCATCTTTCAGCCCGCCGAAGAGGGTCCCGGTGGTGCCAAGCCAATGGTAGAAGCAGGGGTGCTGAAGAACCCGGAGGTGGAAGCTCTCCTGGCTCTCCACCTGTGGAATAACCGTCCGCTGGGCACCATTGGCGTCAAAAGCGGCCCCTTAATGGCCTTTGCCGATCGCTTTCAAATCGAGGTCATTGGGCGAGGTGGCCATGCCGCCCTTCCCCAGCAGACAGTGGACACCATTGTGGTCGGATCCCACATTGTGAGCGCTTTGCAGACCATCGTCTCCCGCAACGTGGATCCGCTGCAGCCGGCGGTGGTGACGGTGGGCCGCTTCCGCGCTGGCGACACTTTCAACGTCATCGCTCCCAGGGCAGAGATTTGGGGCACCGTGCGCAGCTTTCAGGCGGAAGTGCGGGATTTAATGGCAAGGCGTATTGAAGAAATCGTGGCCGGTATTTGCCAAGCCTACGGGGCCACCTACGAGTTCCAGTACGAGCGGGGCTATCCGGCGGTTCACAATGACCCTGCCATGGCAGCCCTGGTAGAACAAGCCGCCCGCCAAGTGTTTGGTTCAGAAGCCGCGATCGTTCCTGAGATGACCCTGGGCGGGGAAGATGTCTCGTTTTTCCTCAACGAGGTGCCCGGCTGCTACTTTTTCCTGGGATCCGCCAACCCTGCCAAGGGGCTGGACTATCCCCATCACCATCCCCGCTTTGACTTTGATGAAGCCGCCCTCAGCATCGGCGTGGAGCTGTTTCTGCGCTGCATTGAAAACTACACTGGCAAGACTTTGGAATGAACTACCCCACCGCGCAGGCGGGTGGGGTTTCCCCATCCGCTTTACGGCGAGATTTTTGTCTCTTCCTCTGCCCCAGTTGCTTCATAGATCCCGTGTACCGGGTCTGTGAAGTAGAGCTGAA
>NZ_JANSIV010000058.1:0-1136 GCF_047502705.1 Synechococcus sp. H70.1 | reverse complement strand
ACTGGCCGGCTCCGGATCCGAATAACAATGGCGCCGGTGTCCTGCGCTTCGACAACACCAACGGGGCCCAGAACCTGGGTGACAACACCAACCAGCCCGGCTGGCCGGATGTGTTTGCCCGCGACACCCTCTTTGAGCGCCGCAACAGCACCAATCCCAACTCCAATGAAGCCGACCGGACAGTAGGTCGGGGCGTGCCTGAGGTGCGGCAGTTGCGGGCGCCAGACACGGGCTATGCCAACTTCGGCGTGCGCATCTCCGCCTTGGGCAACCCGGTGCTGGATACCTCCCGCTGGGTGATGGTGGCTCCCATCGGGCCCTGCCCGAACCCTGGCGGCGCTGGCCTGCTGGCCGAGTACTACAACGGCTGGATCACCAACCCGCGGGATCAGTACAACCGCAACACAGCGTTTGCCATCACTAACGATAAAGACCGTTTGCTCTTAACTGATCCTGAAAACCTGCGCTACCTGCGGGCGGTGCGCTGGCCGGATCCGGTGTTCCCGGCACAGGGGGTGCCAGAGGCCATCGGTCAATACAACAACGGCTACACCAGCAGTGCGCCCCGCTGCAATGTAAATAGCAACGACAACAACGAACGCTGGGCCTGCGTGCGCGACGCTATCAGTAATGACGATGGCACCGTCAATCCAAGCAGCTTTGCCCGCAGCGGCCCTGGTTTCCCCTCGTGGGGTGGCTTCCAGTACCAGTTCGGTAACCGCACGAATATAGATTCCAACTCTCCCTTCAAGCAGCGGCTGTACAACAATTCCACTTGCAGCGGCTCTTTGTCTGATATTCTGCAGCCCCTTTGCCGCCTGTCGGTGCCGATTCTCGCGCCGCCGAATCGTTGGCAGGATCTTCTTCAGGAGCCTTGGCCACCTTTCATCCCACCTGATCCTAGTCCGGATCGCCGGGATCGCGGCGACTGGTTCTGGATGCCCAGTTGCGGAGAGCCGGACGGCAACATCGATGCGGATGACATCGGCTATTCCTATGTGCCTGTCGGCAACCCTCGCATTGGATACGACCTCACTAGGCCCCTCCCCAACGGACAGGGAACTAGCGAGCTCCGCCAACCATTCAACCCCAACCAGTTCAACTTCCTACGCTCCTGCTGGCGGCGCAGAAGCGGT